>CAJBIL010000404.1 GCA_903953145.1 uncultured beta proteobacterium | reverse complement strand
GATTACCGCCGCCGGCAAACACTGAAAAACGCCGAACGCTATATCACGCCGGAGTTAAAAGCCTTTGAAGACAAGGCGCTATCAGCCCAGGACCGCGCACTGGCACGCGAGAAGGTACTCTACGAGCGCGTTCTGGCGGGCTTGCAGGCCGATCTTGCACAATTGCAGCGCATCGCCCGCGCCGTGGCGCACACCGATCTACTGGCCTGTTTTGCCGATGTTGCACTGGCACATAATTACTGCCGGCCTTTGTTTTCCCGAGAACCCGGTCTGCTGATCGAAGGCGGCCGCCACCCCGTCGTCGAGGGTGAATTGTTTGCCCAGAGCGCAGGCGGCGCAACCTTTATTGCCAACGATACCAGGCTCGGTGAAGGCCGCCGCCTGCTGCTGATCACCGGCCCGAACATGGGCGGCAAATCAACTTATATGCGGCAAACGGCGCTGATCGCCTTGATGGCGCACGTCGGCAGTTTTGTGCCAGCCAAGCGCGCCGTACTCGGCCCGCTCGATCAGATTTTTACGCGCATCGGCGCATCCGACGACCTCGCTTCCGGGCGCTCGACCTTCATGGTTGAAATGACCGAATCAGCGGCTATCCTGCATCACGCCACGGCCAATAGTCTGGTGCTGATGGACGAAGTCGGGCGCGGCACCTCGACTTTTGACGGCATGGCACTGGCCTTCGCCATCTGCCGCCACCTCGTTGAAAAAAACCGTTGCCTGACGCTGTTTGCCACGCATTACTTTGAACTAACGCTACTTGCCAACGAATACGCCGATCTGGCCAACGTGCACCTTGATGCCGTCGAGCACGGCGAGCGCATCATTTTTCTCCATGCGCTCGAAGAAGGCCCCGCCAATCAGAGCTACGGCATCCAGGTTGCCGCACTGGCCGGCATTCCATCTTCCGTGGTTAAAGCAGCACGGCGCCAGTTGCGCGAATTTGAACAGCGTGCATCGATCAACCCTTTGCAGCCGGATCTTTTTGCCGCTATCCCCGAGCGCCCTGATCCGGCCGAACATCCTGCCATCGCGCGACTAGACGCCATCGACCCCAACGAGCTGAGCGCCCGTCAGGCGCTCGATACACTCTACGAACTAAAGGCGCTGCTCCATTGAAGCGCCTGCTGCTCGCAGCTTTCCTGTTACTGGCCGCTGCGGCGCAGGCAGAAACCTGGCGCTTTGCGCTCATCGGCGATACGCCCTATAACGCCTACGAACGCCGCGAGTTGCCAATCATGCTGGACAAGATCGTCGACGAACATCCAGCCTTCATCGTCCATGCCGGCGACTTCAAGCAAGGCAACGCGCCATGCAGCGACGCGCTTTTCCAGGACCGCTACACGCTGTTCAATGCCGTGGCAAAGCCGTTTATCTACGTCCCCGGCGACAACGAATGGACGGACTGCAGCCGGATTCTGGCCGGCGGATTCGAACCGCTTGAACGGCTGAACAAGCTGCGCGAAATTTTCTTCATCGATCAATTCTCACTGGGCCAAACAAAGCTGAAAGTCGAGCGTCAATCGGCGGCTTACCCCGAGCACCAGCGCTGGCAACTCGGGCCGGTCCTGTTTTTAACGCTCAACAGCCCGGGCGGCAACAACAACTATGGCAGAAGCCCTGCCCCCAGTGCCGAGTTCATGGCTCGCCATCCCCGCACTCTCGACTGGCTCAAACAAGGGTTTGCCACCGCCCGCCGCGACCAACTACCGGCCGTCGTCATCATCATGCAGGCCAACCCGGGCTTCAAGCACTTCGCCGCAGGCCTGGCGCACAGCGGTTTTCGCGAGTTACTCGAAACCCTGCGCGATGAAACAATGAATTTCCCCGGGCAAGTGCTTTTCGTACATGGCGATACGCACTCGCAACACATCGACCAGCCGCTACGTCACCCGGTCACAAAGCAAACGATGACCAATTTCACCCGCGTCGAAACGTTTGGCTATCCATTCATGGGCTGGATCAAGGTGATTATTGACACCGAATTGCCACAACTATTCCGTTTCGAAATCCATCCGCACCCGTAAAAACGCGGCCAACTGGGCCGCGTTTTGAATGCAAATAAGATCAACGGGCAGAAATTCAGTCGTCGTGATCACAGTCGCCGTCGTGAAAGTGCCCGTGTTCGATTTCTTCGGCACTCGCCGGGCGTACGGCCGTCACCGTGCAGGTAAAAACCAGCGCCATGCCGGCCAGCGGGTGATTACCATCAAGCATTACCTTGTCATCGGCAATTTCAGTCACACGGTAAATCAGAATATCGTCGTCATCGGCACCATCCGGTACGCCTTCAAACTGCATGTCGACTTGCAGTTCCTTCGGGAAAGCACTGCGCGGCTCCATCTGAACAAGTTCGGCATCGTATTCACCGAAGGCATCGTCGGGCTGCATTTTGACAACGACGGATTCGCCAATTTTCTTTCCCTGCACCGCTTCTTCGATCATCGGGAAAATGTCGTCGTAGCCACCATGCAGATAAACCAACGGCTCCTGACCGGCGTCAACCAATTCGCCATCAGGATCAGTCACGCTGTAGTCGAGCGTCACAACGGTATTTTTGGCAACTTGCATGTTCATGAATTGATTTCCTTCACCACGCGCAACATCTCAAGCGCATGGCCTTTGGCGTTGACCCCGTACAAAGCGAGGCGAACAACGCCGAGTTTATCGATAACGAAAGTCGAGCGAACGATGCCGTGTTTTTTAACACCATCCACCTCCTTCGCCTGCCACACCCCATACTGCTTACAAGCCGCACCCTCTGCATCCGACAGGAGACGCACGGAAATACCGTGCTTGTCGCGAAATTCTGCGTGCTTGATGCAGTCATCCCGGCTGATGCCGATAATCGTGCAATCGTAACGCGCAAACTCGTCTTCATGATCAGAAAAATCAGTAGCCTCGAGCGTACATCCCGGCGTGTCATCTCTTGGGTAAAAGAAGAGGATGAGGTTATTTTTGCCACGATATTGCGCGATATCAATGGATTCCATATCCGCATCAGGGAGGACGAACATCGGTGCTGCCTGTCCTGCTTTCAGCATGGCGCCTCCTCAAAGACCCAACCCTTCGCACCGGCGCAAAGGGCTGATCGGATTCTAACCAAGCTTCTCGCAGCTGACTACAAGAAAGCGATGCATGGGGCGCGCTACAATAAAGGAAGCTTTCCTGCTCAGACACTTAGCAAACCGCTTATCGACAACGACCACAGACACCGGAGAACTCATCATGCCCCGTCCGACTTCATTCAGCGCACGTCTCGCCATTCCCCTCCTGGCCCTGCTGCTTTCCGGCCCGGCATTTGCTGCGCCGACCAGCATCGAACTCTCCGCAGAAGCCAGCCGGTCGGCGGCCAATGACCTGGCGCGCGCCACCGTATTTGCCGAAGCAACAGGAAGCACACCGGGCGAACTGGCCAAGCGCATCAACAACCTGATCAGCGATAGCCTGAAAACTGCCAAGACCTACGGCACCGTAAAAACACAAAGCGGCGGCACCCATACCTATCCGGTCTATGCCAAGGGCGGCAAGATCGAATCCTGGCGCATGCGCTCGGATCTGACGCTCGAATCTACCGACACCGGCGCGCTCTCTGAATTGCTCGGCAAATTGCAGGTATCACTCGGCGTTGCCAACGTCAGCATGCTGCCTGCACCGGAGACGCGCAAAAAAGCCGAAAACGACGCCACCGTCGACGCCATCGCCGCCTTCAAATCACGCGCGAAACTGATTGCCGATACACTCGGCAAGCCCTATCGCATCAAACAACTATCAGTCAGCAGCAACGGCCGCGCGCCCGCAATGCCAATGATGCGCGCCGCAGCCGCATTCTCATCGGCCGACGCCGCACCAATGCCCATGGAGGGCGGCGAGACGCAGATCACGACGAATATCTCGGGGCAAATCGAGTTGGTGGAGTGAGGCGGAAAATGTTAACGACCGCGTGGCAGATAGCGACGCTTAAATTTCGCTGACTGTTTCAGATTATTTCTGGATGAGTGCTTTCGACCCACTGCGGACGCTCGTGTACTCCAAACCCTAACGGCAGGTATCCGGCATTCAACAGACAGCAGGACACATCTTACGTATCATGCGCGCCATGTTCACCTTCCTTCGCCTCCTCATCCTTCTCCTGCCTGCGCTAGCCAGCCATGCCGCCGTCAACGATGTCATGCCTGGCGACTACTTTCCCTTGCAACCGGGCCAGACCACCCTGACGGGCTATGCCTATGACCGCGAATTTCAGGGCCCGTATGCCAATGGCCGTCAAACATTTGATGGCCGCATTGACAGCACCGTTCTCGCCTTGCGTGCCGCCCGGGGTTTTCAGATCGGTGACACCACTATCGCTGGCGTGGCTGTGCTGCCCTGGTCGGACTCGCAGGTCAGCCCTGTGCCTTTGGCCACCGCGCTGGGCGCGAAAGCCAAAGGCTTGAGCGACCTGCGTCTCGGCCTCACCGCCTGGCTGATCAACGACAAGGCCACGGCCAACTATCTCGGCGTCAGTGGCATGCTGATCGCCCCGACCGGTAATTACAACGCCCGGCAGGTACTCAATGCCGGCGAGAACCGCTGGCGATATGTTTTATCCGCTGGCT
>CAJBIL010000403.1 GCA_903953145.1 uncultured beta proteobacterium | reverse complement strand
TTCAAGGCTGACGGGCAGTGTTTCTTTGGCGAACTGTTCCACAGGCGGTTCCATCTTTTATCCGAATAATTGCTACAACGGCCAAATTTCGACGGTAATCGTCATTGTTTTGACGAAACCGGTGATTCTAACATGCCGGACAGCATTGCTCATTTAGTAACAAACCAATGGAAGATAACTTTCACTGTTGAAATGAAAGAAATTAATGATTAAATTGGAACAATGATGAAAATTGTCCGACCAGCGTAGAAAACACTTATTTTTCACTTCCCCGCACTGCCTTGGCCTTGCCCCCACAAATTAAATAGTTGCTCATGACCACACCTATCGATTTAATTATTACAGCGCCTTGGATCATACCGATCGAGCCCGCCGGCATCGTGCTGAAAAACCACGCAGTAGCAATCGACAAAGGTCGAATCGTTGGCGTCCTCCCACAAGATCAGGTGGCGGAGAAATTTACCGCCAGTGAAGTTACAAAACTGGATAACCACGCGCTGATCCCCGGCCTCGTTAATCTTCACGCACACGCTGCAATGACGCTGTTTCGTGGCCTGGCCGATGATCAACCACTAATGACCTGGCTGCAAAAGCATATCTGGCCAGCAGAAAGCAAACACATTTCGCCGCAATTTGTTCGCGATGGCACGCTGCTCGCCTGCGCTGAGATGCTGCGTGGCGGCATTACCTGCTTTAACGACATGTATTATTTTCCGAAATCGGCAGCCGAAGCCGCTATTGCGACAGGCATGCGCGCCGCAATCGGCCTCGTCACCTTCGACTTTCCAACAGCCTATGCAGCGGATGCCGACGACTATCTGGCAAAGGGACTGGCTGTTCGTGACGAATTACGCGAAGAACCGCTCATTTCATTTTGTCTGGCGCCTCACGCGCCCTACACGGTCAGTGATCGCAGCTTCCTCAAAGTACTCACGCTGGCAGAGCAGATCGATCTGCCGATTCATCTGCATCTCCACGAGACTGAACAGGAGATTAACGACAGCGAGCGCGACTTCGGCGTCCGCCCAATCGAACGGCTACGCCGACTCGGGTTGCTTAGCCCTGGACTGATCGCTGTGCATACCGTGCATCTAACCCCGTCAGAAATCGAACTTCTTGCTGCGCATGGCTGCTCAATTGCGCACTGCCCAAGCTCCAATCTGAAACTGGGCAGCGGTATAGCGCCAATAACATCGTTGCTTGAACAGGGCGCAAATATTGGGCTGGGTACTGATGGTGCCGCCAGCAATAACAGACTTGATCTTTTCCAGGAAATGCGCCTCGCAGCACTACTTGCAAAGGGCCAAAGCGGGCGAGCCGATGCAATCAACGCACACCAGGCCTTACGAATGGCAACACTCGGCGGCGCCCAGGCACTGGGGCTCGATACAACTATCGGCTCCATCACACCGGGAAAAATGGCAGACCTTTGCGCCATAAGCCTTGATTGCATTGAACTAACGCCCTGCTACGACCCTGCGTCACACATCGTATATGCGGCGGGAAGAGAGCATGTTTCTGAGGTGTGGGTTGCTGGCCGCATACGTGTCAAAAAGAGACAACTACTTGAAAACAACCAAATTGAATTGATAAAAGTAGCCACCTTGTGGCAAAATAAGATCAGTCCACATGAAATACGCTGATCAAAAAAAGTGTATCTGGCTATACGGATTAATTTTTAAAGTTTTAAGCATTAACAACTAACGAGGGAATCAACTATGAACAAAATCGCTAAGCATTCTTTGATGGCTATTCTTGCCGCCACACTCGGCATCACTGCTTCGCTCGCTCAAGCTCAAACAGCCTCCAATCGTGTTTATGTCATCGATAACCGTGGGGAAGTCGCCAAGAGTGGTTTTGGCCTTTGCTGGCGCACCGGGTACTGGACACCGGCAGCAGCGGCCAATGATCCGGCAGGTTGCGCCTGTGACAAGGATCTCCTGCCGAAAGAAAAATGCGAGCCGATGGCCAAGTCAATGGCAGCAACCCCGGCAGCTACTGGCGTCAAGCCAGCAGGCGAGAAAATCACCCTTGCTGCTGATGCACTGTTTGACTTCAACAAGTCGACACTGCGCGCTGAAGGCAAAGCCAAGCTGGACGAACTGGTTTCCAAGGCCAAGGCAATCAAGCTTGAAGTGATCATCGCTGTTGGCCACGCCGACCGTATCGGTACCGACGCTTACAACCAGAAACTTTCCGAGAAGCGCGCTGCCGCTGTCAAGGAATACCTAGTCGGCAAGGGTATCGAAGCTAACCGCGTCTACACCGAAGGTAAGGGCAAGAAACAGCCAGTGACCAAGGCAGACCAGTGCAAGGGTGGCAAGAGCAAGAAAGTCATCGACTGCCTGCAACCGGACCGTCGTGTTGATATCGAAGTTATCGGCACCAAGTAACAAATCGGATGTAAAAAAAGCCCTGCTTAGGCGGGGCTTTTTTGTTTTTATCTTACCGAAATTACATAAAAATCATGGTTAATGCAGACCCTGGCGAAATCGAGAAATTCAGCCAACTAGCCCACCGCTGGTGGGATCCGAACAGCGAATTCAAGCCGCTACACGACATCAACCCGCTACGTCTCGACTGGATCGATCATTGCGCCGGACTCTCCGGCAAAAAGGTCCTCGATGTGGGCTGTGGCGGCGGTCTTCTATCTGAAGGAATGGCGACGCGAGGCGCCGCAGTAACCGGAATTGACCTATCCGACAAGGCGTTGAGCGTAGCTCGCCTGCATCTGCTGGAAAGCGGTCATCGCGTCGACTACAGAAGCATATCTGCCGAGGCCCTCGCCACCGAGCAGGCAGGTGATTACGATATTGTCACCTGTATGGAAATGCTCGAGCATGTACCGAGCCCGGCGAGCACCATTGCCGCTTGCGCAGCACTGGTAAAACCCGGTGGACATGTCTTTTTTTCGACAATCAATCGCAACTCGAAAGCCTACCTTTTTGCGGTGATTGGTGCTGAATACGTCCTGAAATTATTACCTAAGGGCACACATGACTACGCCAAATTCATCAAGCCGTCTGAATTGTCCCGCTGGGCAAAAAGTGTC
>CAJBIL010000402.1 GCA_903953145.1 uncultured beta proteobacterium | reverse complement strand
CTTCGAGCAGCACACCGAACTCGTCACCGCCCAGGCGAGCCAGAGTATCCTGATCGCGAACCCTGGCCTTGAGCAGATTGGTGATCTGGCGCAGAAGCTCATCACCCGCCGCATGACCACAGGTATCGTTGACGATTTTGAACTGATCAAGATCGAGGAAACAGATTGCATGTTCCGCACTACCCGCTCTGGCCGTAATCAGGGCACTTTCGACGCGTACTTCGAATTCACGGCGATTAACCAGCCCGGTTAATGAGTCGTGGCCTGCCTGATAAACAAGCTGGGCGGTCGCCTGCTTGATACGCTCTTCCAACGTCAGATGGGCATCTTCAAGCTTTGCCGCCATCTGATTGAAACCGCGCTCAAGTACCGCAAATTCAGCAGAAGAAGAGGCTGGCACCCGCGTATCGAGCTTTCCCCCTTCCATCGCATGAACTGCCTCGACCAAGCGCATGACTGGCTGGCTGACACTATGAGCCATACGCCGCGCGAGCAGCGCTGCAACAACCGCACCAGCAAACAAAATCGCCAGACCTGTCCATAGGAGGCCGGCACGCTGCTGTTGCAAGCCCAAGGTGGTCAATTCGACATAAACCTGCCCCAGTACATCAGCACCGTGTTGGTTTTTTGACTCTTGTTGCGCATCGAGATAGTCGTCAAGCTCGACACTGCTGCGCATAATCGGCGCGCTGAAACCGAGCCAGCCAGCGCCCTCATCAACACGGCCGCGCAGACCGGGAGTGAAGCGCAGCGAGCCCTGCCGACCACTAGCGGCAAGCGTATGGCCAGCCGCATCAATAATCAGCACAGTCTGCACATCAGGCTCACGCATTGCCGCCTGCGCCAGACTTTGCAGATTATTGCGATTGCCCGAAATCATCCCGTACTCGCTGGCCGGCGCCAGATAACGTGCCGTTGCCTGACCACGGCTGCGCAACTCGGCATCGAGCGCACCAAGGCCGCTATTGATGAAATACGCACCAAGCGCGACAGCAACCAGCACAGCGGGCAAGAGCGCCAACAGTAAAAGTTTGTGGCGGATCCGCCAGCCGGTGAATATGCGGCTTAATGAGATCATTCGACCTCCGCCATTGCTGTCATCGCCGTCAGCAAGGCCGCATCAGAGGCTACCTCAAGCGCCAGAGAACGGGCCACAGAACGATTGACCGCTACCGAGAAATACGCGGGATAGGCAGGCGTAGGGAGGACGGAGCGGCCAGCTGGTAACTTTTGCAATAGTAGAAGTGTTTGCCGGGCAATCTGCGACGGGGTGCTGAACACTGCCGCCAGCGCTCCGGCATTGACATAAGCCTGAGAAAATCCGATTAGCGGCTTCTGATAGCGATAAGTCGCGAGCAAGACGGAGCGAGCTGTATCACGTGTAAAAACGATGCTATCGGGAAGTGCCAGCAGAACATCGCTGACCGGTAACAAACGCGACAAAGCAGGCAGAATATCCGGCTCGCTTGCAACCTCTTCAGTCACGATGCCAAGGTCGGATCTCGCAATTACCGAACGTAAACGGGGCAGCAGTGCCGAGGAGTCCGGGCCAACAACGGCAGCCACTCGCTGTTTTCCCGGGAGCGCCTGTCGAATCAGGTTAATCTGGCGAATCAGCGGCTGATCAAGATAAATCGCCGAGAACTGTGTTCGATTGCGCGTTCGGCCGCTCTCGGCGATCAATTTTTCGTAGCTGGCGCGCGGTACTAGCACGTTAAGCACGGGCGGCATGTTTTCCCATTTGTCCCATGCCGCCGCATTGCGCATCGCCGGCACACCCACCGTGACAATGGCACTCACACCAGCCAGCGCTGCATCATCCGGACGCTCACGGCCGACAGGCAACTCGATCAGGCGTAACGTTTTTGCTGAAGCCGGTGACTCTGCAAGTGCGTGATTTAATGCATCGAGATATTCAGTGTGATAGCCACCCCGCTCGCTGAGCAATACAGCCACGGTATCCGCTGCCCGGCAAGCCCCGCCAAACATGCTGAAAAGAGCCGCCACTATGACTAAAGTAATATGCCAATAGCGTTGAAAAAAGACAAGTAGGGGCTGATTTTGCATACGCATGGCAGATCAGGAATCAGAACCCGGGGCTTTGGCGTGTTGCGGCAACAAACACAATTGCGTAACACATGCAGTCAAATCCAGAAGAACGCGCACAAACAATGTCACCGCCAGTAGCGGAGAGCGGCATTGTTCGTAAAACGCTGGATGATGAATGATATGCATTGCCTGACTTTAGCATCAATAATCTGTTTGACAGCCACATATTATAGACAAGACTGAATGATCCTGCCGACAATCAATCAGCATGAATGACGGACGGCGTGATTGAGTAATAGCGGCCTTTGAGTCTATCGCATTGCACCAAGTAAGAATGTCGACGCAAACTTTGTCCAAATGATTTTTCGGCTAGTATCTACCCATGAAATCACATGCGCTATACCGAACCGCAGACCTCCGATACATTGAGACAGCTGCTGCCGATCAGCCTTTGATGCAACGTGCCGGGCTGGCTGCGGCCGACCTTGCGACCCTACTTTGCCGTGACCGGAGTGGCGCCATACTCGTTCTCGCCGGCCCGGGAAATAACGGAGGCGATGCTTTCGAAGCGGCCAGCCACCTGCGCCAACGTTTTTACGAGGTCAGCGTCGTCTTTACGGGCGCTGCAAGCCAGTTACCACCAGACGCGTCTGCCGCTTACCAGCGTTTCATCAATGCCGGTGGGACACTATTGGACACGCTGAACGCCATCCCCGCAATTACCGACAGACGCTGGGCGCTGATCATTGACGGCCTGTTCGGCATCGGCTTGCAGCGGGAAATCAGTGGACATACGGCCGAGATGGTGTGCGTCGTCAATCAACTCAGCCGCCGTGACGCATGCCCATTGCTGGCGATCGATTGCCCGAGCGGGCTTGATGCGGATACCGGGCAGCGATTCTCTGGCGCCACCATTTGTGCGACGCACACAATCAGCTTCATCGCAGACAAACCGGGCTTGCACACCGGCGACGGCCCCGACGATTGCGGTGTAATCACAATCGCAACGCTTGGTCTCGAACCAGCAACACTGACAGTACCATCCGGCGCAACCATCGGCCTTGATTTGTTCGCAGGGCATTTAAGGCCACGCACACGCAATAGCCACAAAGGGAACAACGGCAGTGCCGGCATTCTCGGCGGCGCAAGCAGCATGGTTGGTGCCGTTTTTCTTGCCGGGCGCGCCGCGCTGAATCTGGGTAGTGGCCGCGTTTATCTGGGATTGATTGACCCGTATGCACCAACCTTCGACCCGGTGCAGCCCGAACTCATGCTGCGCCAGCCAAAAGCCTTGTTTAGCGCCGGCTTAAGCGTACTCGCCTGTGGCCCCGGCATGGGCACCAGCCATCAGGCACTCATCCTGCTCGAAGCCGCTTGTGTGCTCGATCTACCGCTCGTACTCGACGCCGATGCACTCAATCTGGTTGCGCAGGAAGGCAATCTCCAGGTCGCACTCG
>CAJBIL010000401.1 GCA_903953145.1 uncultured beta proteobacterium | reverse complement strand
GTGCTCCCGGGCGGTTTTGGCACGCTGGACGAACTGCTTGAGGCGCTGACGCTGATCCAAACCGGCAAAAGCCGCAAAATTCCCATCATTCTGGTGCACGAGCCCTTCTGGCGCGGGCTGATTGACTGGTTTCGCGATCAACTGGTCGGCGAAGGGGTGATTTCGCCTGCTGACCTTGACCTGATCCAGATCATCGACAAACCCGAAGACGTTGTCGAAGCCATCTTCAAGCACTACGAAACACGCGGCTTTGCGCCGCTCCCCTTCGAGCACGAGATGCTGCTTAATCTGTAATACAATTGACTTTCATTGTTTGTTACCCGGATATCTTCTTTATGCGCCTCCGTCACGCTCTCCAATCACTGCTAGCCGTCCTTGTCATCTTTGCTGCACCCACGTTTGCCCAGAACAAGGCCGAGCGTCAACCCTTGCCGGCCGTCCCACCGCCGCCGCCGGAAATGATCCCGTTCGATGCAGCGCTGGAGCCACAAGTAACCATCAAAAAACGGGAGAGCGATACCGTTGAGGAATACCGGATGGATGGCAAGCTCTACATGATCAAGGTTATCCCGACACATGGCGTGCCTTACTACCTGATGGACGACCGGGGCGATGGCAATTTTGTTCGAAGCGATACGCTGGACAGCAAAATTAGCGTACCGCAGTGGGTCATCGGCACCTTCTGACCGTTTCCACAAATAGCCGCGCCGCACCCGCGCGGCCAGATCATGTCGGTTTTCACTTCGCTTACTGCGCCAGAGCTTGATGCCTGGCTTGAACTTTACGCACTCGGCACCCTTGAAAGCTTTGAGGGCATCGCCGAGGGGGTGCAGAACTCGAATTTTTTTCTGGCCACCACGCAAGATCGCTATGTCTTAACGATCTTCGAGCAGCTGACGTCTCGCGAGCTCCCGTTCTACCTCAATCTCATGGCGCATCTGGCGCGCCACGGCATCCCCTGCCCGGCACCGCTGGCCAACAGATGCGGCGAATACCTTGGCGAGCTAAAGCATAAACCAGCGGCCATCGTCAGCCGCCTCGCCGGGAAATCCGTGCAAGAACCAACCATCGCGCAGTGCGCAGCGATTGGCGCCATGCTCGCCGAACTGCACATTGGCGCGCAATCCTATGCCGGCGATCAACCGCATCAGCGCGGCGCCAGTTGGCTGCATGCGACAGCACCGCGGGTGCTGCCCTTTCTGAACGATGAAGATGACGCGCTGCTGCGCGATGAATTGCGCTACCAGGCCTTGCACCGCCCGGACGACCTGCCGCGCGGCATCATCCATGCCGACCTCTTTCGTGACAACGTCCTGTTCGCGGGCGACCAGGTGAGCGGCTTGATCGACTTCTATTTCGCCGGCCGTGACGACCTGCTTTTCGACCTTGCCGTTACTGCCAACGACTGGTGCAACACGCCCGATGGCCGTCTCGAGGACACGCGCTGCAGCGCACTACTGGCCGCCTACGATGCCCGTCGCCCGCGCACCCACAGCGAGCGCAAGGCCTGGCCGCTCATGCTGCGCGCGGCAGCGCTGCGCTTCTGGCTGTCACGCCTGGACGATTTCCATCACCCCCGCCCTGGCGATCTGGTCAAACAACGCAACCCCGACGACTACCGGGTGATTCTCCGTGCCCGAATTGTGGCATGTGAGTTGCAAGTCGGCTTATAACCCTCAGTAACGCCCTGAATCACCGCAACGCTTGTCGGCCAGCCGAAAAACGCAGACAATGACAGACTCATAGACACTTCCGGCTGTCACCGTGAAAAACTGGGGTATCCGCACCCGCGTTCTGTTACTTGCATTCTTTCCGGCCATTTCTGTCGCGCTGGCGCTGGCCGGCTATATCCCCTACCGCATGTCAGCCGACTTTGAGCGCGACCAGCTCAACTACGGTTTCGGCCTGTCCCGCCAACTTGCAGCGGTGTCCGGGTTCAGCGTTTACTCGGGAGATGCTGAAACCCTGTACAGAATGGCGCTTGCTGCACTCGACGAAAAATTCGTCACTGCGGTGACCTTCCTGGACCGTGCCGGCCAGCCGCTGGCCAGCAGCGCACCGCGCATAGCTTCAATCACGCACCTGCCGGCAGACAGCCAGCCAATGCTGCTCGACAGTGACGACAACCGGATGCTGTTTGCCGCCTCGATCACCCTGCCGCGTTACGACGCAGACGACCCTTTTCTGCCGGAGCCCGGCGCAAGCACCGGAGCACACCAAAACACGGCCCGGGGCGCCAGCATCGGCTGGGTGATGCTTGAAATATCACGCGCGCCGGCCAAACAACGTAAGCGTGAAATCATGTTTTTCACCGTACTGGCGACTTTCGCGGCCTTGCTGCTCGGCGGCTTGCTGGCGCTTGCGCTCGGGCGACAGGTGACACGGCCGATCCTGCGTCTTGAGCAGGCAGTGTCGCGCATTCAGGCAGGGCAGCTCGATGCCCGGGTGCCTGCCGACAGCGGCGGGGATTTGCAACGTCTTGAGGTCGGGGTTAATGCGATGGCCGTAGCGCTCAGCGAAAACCGCGATTTCCTCGAAGCACGCATCCAAAGCGCGACGCACCAACTAGAAGCAAAAATCAGTGAAGCGGAACGCTCCACGGTCGCCAAATCCCGCTTTCTGGC
>CAJBIL010000400.1 GCA_903953145.1 uncultured beta proteobacterium | reverse complement strand
GCGTTGCCACTTCACTCGTTATTCTCGACCGGCCAACCCGCAAAACTCTGCAAGACCACCGACGCTCGACTACCTGTTGCCACTCTGCTGCTGCCAATATTCCTGGTGCCGACGGTGAGCCTATCAGTTTGAATCTATCACTGGGCTGCGGCCACCTTGTTCGCCCTTGTTTCGCCCCGTTTCATCGACCTTTATGACAACGAACTGATAGTGGCGAAACGGTGATGCGGGCCAAATTCTAGTGCAGTGCGTCAAACGGGTCAACTTGATCTCTAGGTCAAATTGACTCAACGCTTTGCTTTTGGGATTGTCAGGTGCTGGGCTTCTTCTGCTTTGACTTTGGAGACAGCGGCCTTGTAGGTCAGCTCCAGCACCAGCAAGGCGCGATCCGTCGCATTCATCTCGCGGAACGCGCGGAGCATGGCGGCTTCTTCGCTGCTGGTCGCGCACGGGAAGTTGGTCGGGACGACTGGCAACAGACCATCGATGTTGGCCTCGCCCACGGGGGCAGCTTGCGGCGCGGGTACGGCATCGACCCCTGCGAACCATCCGGGGATCTGAAGGGACCGCTCTACGTCACCGCAGAAGCGCTCCCCGATAGCCTTGTTCCCGTTCAGGTACTGGCTGACAAGGCTGGTGTTCTTGTTGGTGCGCCGGCAGAAGATCGACGTTCGTCCATAGAAATGCTGCTCGATAAGCTGATGCAGCCGCTTGCGACGTAGCGCTGCACGGGGGTCGTCACCGTGGCCTTCGTCAATTTCCGAGGTTTTGTTCTTAACCATATCTTCAATTTCAATGTTAGACGAGTTTGATCTCTTGCGGTAACGATAGGTCGGATAGCCCTCAATTGGATTGTCATCCAACCAACGCCATTCCTTTATTGCGGTTTTGAAAGCATGGTTGAGTAATGTGCATTCCCGACGAACGCTGGCGGCAGTCACCGAATTAAGCCGCCGGTCACGCCAACGAGCTAAGTCCGCCGGCCGAATATCCGACACTTTTATCAGAGCGACAGGGTCACGCTTAACAAATTTAATGATGTTAGCATCCCACCTGCCATCCTTCTTCTTGGCAGTCACCTTCTCCAAGTACTCGTCCAGAAGTTCTGAGAGTGTTGCTCCCAGCGGAGCCTTTCCGGTCTTTCCAGCGAGGATTTCCGCCTCGCGTTTTTTCGCCCACTTTGTCGCCTCTACCTCAGTCCGAAATGTACCGCTATCTCGAACTCCCTTCCTTTTGATCTGGACTCGCCAGACAGCACCGTTTCTTTTGATGATTGCCATGATAGCCCTGCGAAAATATACGCATTAGCCAGCAGACAGCTTCCGCTAGATCCAGATCGACTTCGCAATGTACAAATTTGGTCAAATTTTGCTCTGATTACGCGGTAATTACCGGAATTTTTTGGGCATTGCTTCGCCCTTTTTTCGCCCTGCTCGCATCCGGTATACTTCTGGCACGCCAAATGGTTGTCCGCTTATTTTCTATAAAGAAACGACATGGCAATATATCTGATCGCCTAAGGCGAAAAAAAACCTTAAAGATCAATGACCTTTAAGGTTGGTAATTACAAAGTAAACTATCGTTGGTGCCGACGGTGAGACTCGAACTCACACAGCTTGCG
>CAJBIL010000399.1 GCA_903953145.1 uncultured beta proteobacterium | reverse complement strand
GCTTGATTTTCCCAATCGAGGTAGCGCAACGCGGGCGTTGTTTGATCGCCTTGATGTCATTGTTGGCAGCGTGGGCGGGCGACTTTATGCCGCAAAAGATGCGCGGATGTCCGGCGAATTCTTTCGGCGCAGTTTTCCGCGTTTCAATGAATTTTCAGATTATGTCGACCCCGGCTTCTCCTCGGATTTCTGGCGTCGCCTTACAAAATAGTTTACGGAGTCGTTGATGCAAAAAATCCTCATTGTTGGCGCTACCTCGGCCATCGCCGAAGCGACGGCGCGTTCATGGGCAGCAAGCGGTAATGCCTTGTTTCTGGTTGGCCGGAACGCTGCGCGTCTTGAAGTGATTGCCGCTGATCTGCGTGTGCGCGGTGCGGTGTTGGTTGGCAGTTTTGTCATGGACGCTACCGATACCGCCACCCATAAGGGAATGCTCGAAGCCGCAAACACAGCGCTGGGCGGGCTGGACATCGCGCTCATTGCACATGGCTCGTTGCCGGACCAGAAAGCCTGCGAAGCTTCGGTTGAACTGACGTTGAGCGAAATCAATAACAATGCATTGTCGGTCATCGCACTCGCTACGCTGCTTGGCGCGCAACTGGAAGCTCAGTGCCAGGGCACGCTGGCTGTTATCGGCTCAGTGGCCGGTGATCGCGGCCGGCAAAGTAATTATGTCTATGGTGCGGCAAAGGGCATGGTCGCGCTTTTCCTGCAAGGCTTACGCAATCGCCTAGCGAAAAAAGGGGTGCAAGTGCTGACGATCAAGCCCGGTTTTGTCGATACGCCGATGACGGTTTCGTTTAAGAAGGGTGCGCTATGGGCACAACCGGACAGCATTGCACGCGGCATTTTGTCGGCGATTGAGCACAAAAAAGAGGTGGTTTATCTGCCTGGCTTCTGGCGCATCATCATGTTCATCATCAGGCATATTCCCGAACGAATTTTCAAGAGGCTTTCGCTTTGATGACGCATGCGGCAACCTTACCTGAAAATATTTCAGTGCAGGAAAAGCTGCGGATTCCCGGTAATACCGGAATCTGGGTCGGCATAACCTGTGAACTGGTTGAATTCGCCGTACTTTTTGCGGTGTATTTCGTGGCTCGCATGCACTACCCGGAGGCATTCAGGGAAGGGGCCGGGCACTTGTCGCGCACCGCAGGTACCGTAATTACCTTGTTGATGGTCACCAGCAGTTACTTCATTGCCCGTTCGGTCAATTCCATTCGTTTGGGGCAGCAACGTACGGCGTTGCGCTGGCTCAGTCTGGGTCTGCTGACTTCGCTTGGGTACCCCGTTGCCAAAATTATGGAGCTACAGTGGAATTTTGCGCATGGGATTGATGGCAGTGCCGGCATTTTTTACACCATCTATTACTACCTGACCTTTAATCATCTTGTGCATGCCTCGTGGGGAATTATCGGCATTGCTTTTGTCTGGGTACGCCTCGCAATGAACGGCTATTCGGCGAAGGATTATGCCGGTCTGGAGGCGCTGGCCAGTTATTGGCACGCTACCGACATCATCTGGCTGATCATCTTTCCGCTCTTTTACGTACTGGCCTGAATCATGGATGATGAACTGAATATCAATGCCATTGAGTTGGCGCCAGCGCGCGATACCTCCGCTTCGCTGACCACCGCCTGGTCGTTACTTTTTGTGCTGACGCTCGTCAGTCTTGGGCTTGGCGAGTGGTTCCACGCCGCCGATTGGTTGCCAATGCTGGTTGCAGGAATTGTCTGGCTCAAAGGTGCCGTGGTTGCCCGTAGTTTCATTGAATCGCAGCAGACAGTGCCTTTTATCGCCCGTATGTTGCAGATATTTATCGCGCTGGCACCGATCGCGCTGATCCTGACTTCGTTTTTCGGTACGCAACTTGTACGTTGGGTAACTTTGTAAGCAGCGTTATCAGATAAACGTGCGGAAATGCAGAAGGGCTGCCCGGTTTGAGCAGCCCTTCTGTTATTTGGTGAATCGGTGAATCAGTCTTTCGGCATGGTTTCTGCGAAAGAGGGGCGCTGCATCAGTTTGTCGTAGAGACGTGCCAGATTGCTGTGTTTTTCGCGCCAGTCGATTTCAGGAAAGCGGAAGGCAAGGTAGCCGAGCGCACAGCCGGTGGTGACATCGGCAAGCGAAAAGTGGGTGCCCATGCTCCACGTATTTTCACCCAGTTGGGTGGACATGAATTCAAGGCTGCGCAGGATTTTGTCTTCCTGACGGGCGATCCAGTCAGTACTTTGCTGTTTGGCCGGGCGCTTGCGCTCCAGAAATATTAGTGCAGCAGCGTCACAAACGCCGTCACACAGTGCTTCGCAGCGCTTTACTTCTGTGCGGTCACGATTGGGTGACGGCATTAGTTTGTTGTTGGGGGCAACGTTGTCGAGATATTCGACGATTACACGCGAATCGAACAGCACGGTTTCTTCATCGATGACCAGAACCGGAATTTTCCCTAGTGGATTCAGGTTGGGAACGTTGCTTTCTGCCGTCCATGGTGAGTCAAGTACAAAGTCGTATTCGATTTTTTTCTCGGCCAGAACCACACGGGCCTTGCGCACGTAAGGGCTGGTCAATGATCCGATGAGCTTCATCTGCTTCCTGTTTATTAATTTTCCGGCTGATTATAGCATCGGCCTCAAGATCAATTTGCTGGAGGATTTCACGGACAGGTAAAATAGCCGGCTTATTTGCCACATCGCACTCAAGGATGACCTTCATGTCTTTCAATTCACTTATGTCGCTGTCTCCGCTCGACGGCCGTTACGCTAGCAAGGTCGATGCGCTGCGCCCGCAGTTTTCCGAGTATGGCTTGATCCGTCGCCGTTTGCAGGTCGAGATCGAGTGGCTCAAGGCGCTTGCTGCCGAACCGCATTTTGCCGAGATTCCGGCTTTTTCACCGGCTACCGTGGCCGAGCTTGATGCACTGGTTGCTGCATTTGATCCGGCACAGGCGGCTGAGGTGAAGGTGATTGAAGCGCGTACCAATCACGATGTAAAGGCGCTGGAATACTGGCTGAAAGACAAGCTGGCAAGCAACGCAGAGGTGATGCGGGTTTCGGAGTTTATTCACTTTGCATGCACGTCGGAAGACATCAACAACCTCTCGCATGCGTTGATGCTCAAGGCAGCGCGTGATGAGGTGATGTTGCCGGCGCTCGACAAGCTGCACGCTCGACTGCGCGAACTGGCACACTTGCACGCTGATTTGCCAATGATGTCGCGCACGCACGGTCAGCCGGCGACGCCGACGACGATGGGCAAGGAAATGGCCAACGTTGCTTTCCGCGTCGACCGGGCGCGTTCACGTATTGCCGCAGTCAGTCTACTTGGCAAGATCAACGGTGCAGTCGGCAACTACAACGCGCATCTGGCAGCTTATCCGGCCTATGACTGGGAAGCGTTTGCCAAGCGCTTCGTTGAAAGCCTCGGTCTGGAATTCAATCCTTACACGATCCAGATCGAACCGCATGACGCGATGGCCGAGCTCTACGACGCTTTCGGCCGTGCCAATTCGATTCTGCTCGATCTTGATCGTGATCTCTGGGGCTATATTTCGCTTGGCTTCTTCAAACAAAAGCTGAAGGCCGGTGAAATCGGCTCTTCAACGATGCCGCACAAGGTTAATCCAATTGATTTCGAGAACTCGGAAGGCAATTTCGGGTTAGCCAATGCCGTGCTGCGCCATCTCTCCGAGAAGCTGCCGGTTTCACGCTGGCAGCGCGACCTGACGGACTCGACGGTGCTGCGCAACATGGGTGTTGCGCTGGGTTACACGTTGCTGGGTTATGACTCACTGTTGCGCGGGCTGAACAAGCTGGAGGTCAATCCAGACTGTCTGCACGCCGATCTGGACGCCAACTGGGAGTTGCTCGCGGAGCCGATTCAGACGGTGATGCGTCGTTATGGCATTGCCAATCCTTACGAAAAACTCAAGGAGCTGACACGTGGCAACCGTGTGTCGCGTGAAGGCATGCAGACTTTTGTCGAGTCACTCGAAATTCCGTCAGCAGCCAAGGTTGAGCTGCTTGCGTTAACGCCTTGGGGTTACACCGGCAAGGCCGCCGAGTTGGCCCGGAGAATTTGATGACGACCGATCACAGCAATGATGTTGCAGAAATTGGCAAGGCGCTGACCGTAGAAACCGTGGTTTGCCAGAGTTGCGAGCAGGCTGTGCCAAACGGCGCAATCTACTGCCCCTACTGCTGCGGGGAGGATGGTCGTGAGGGTGCGATCAAGCGCGGGGCTTTTGTGGGCGGTGTTATCGGCCTGATGGTTGGCGGTGTAGTCGCTGCCATTTGGTCATCCATTGTTGGACCGGAGCGCGGCACTTGGGGGATGGTTTTTGGCGTGACCATCGGCTTTGTCGTGACCGGTCTGATGCTCGGCATGATTCGTAAACGCAAGGAATAACCGGGGAGATCAAGATGTCTGAGTTAGTTGCAAGTTTTGCTGCAAATCTGAAAAAACTGCCGGGGATTTCTCACCTTGCGGCGATCAACCTGCTCGACGCCGAAGAGCAGGTAGTGGTTGTGATCGAGAACAAGCCGGGTAGCCAGGGTTCATTGTCGGTATACAACCATCTGGCGCAGACCTATGGCGCCATCACACCGGATGCCGCAAAAAAAGGACTCGAACTTTTTGCTGAACATACTGAAGATGCGCGCGCGAATCCCGGCAAACATCCCAATATTGATCGGTTATTCGGCTTGATCAACGAGAAAAAAACTTTGCGTGCAAAGCACGTTTTTGCCGTCTGAGCTTGTCGCGAAAGAAAAGGGGGCGTGAGGCGCTAGAGGCGAATCAACGAATGACCTTCCTGTTCATTAAAAACGGCGCTGGGGTTTCCCCCGCGCCGTTTTTATTGTGACTTGCCTTGCGTAACGCTAATTCGCTTATTCCATTGCCTCGTACAGCGGCAGTGTCAGAAACTCCGGGTAATCTTCAGCCAGCGCCATAGTGTCGAAAATCACGGCGGCCTGATCGTAGGTCGCCGTTTCTTCGCCTTGCGCGACGACCG
>CAJBIL010000398.1 GCA_903953145.1 uncultured beta proteobacterium | reverse complement strand
GCCGCTGCCGGACTTCCGCAATTTCGGCGTCATGCTGCGCATCCTGCTCGGCGTGAATCTGATTGCGCTGGCCGCAGCGCTGGTGCAGAGCGCCGGTATCGGTGACTGGCTGCCCCGTTACGTCGATCTGGCGGCCTGGGTACAACCCCTGTTGCTGCTTAATTTACTGCTGCTGGCATTGTTCGGCAACGTGCTGCGGCGTCTGCCGCTGTGGCTTGGGCAGGCTGCCGTGATTATGCTGGCCGCCGGTTCGTCAGTCCTCTTGCTCGATTTCTGGCGTTTCATGGGTTTTGATGACGGTGGCGGGTTACGGCTGTGGCGTGCCGGTCTGCTTGGCGGCATGGTGGCCGGGGCGATGCTTTTTTACTTTGCCTTGCGTACCCTGGCTTTTTCACCGGCGCTTGCCGAGGCGAGGTTGCAGGCATTGACGGCGCGCATTCGCCCGCATTTCCTGTTTAACAGCCTGAATGCCGTTCTTTCGCTGATCCGCTCCGAGCCACGGCGGGCAGAATCGGCGCTTGAGGCGCTGGCCGAGCTTTTTCGTGCGCTGATGCGTGATCATCGCGAACTGTTGCCGCTGGCCGACGAAATTGCGCTGTGCCGACAGTATCTCGACCTCGAAAAACTCCGTCTTGGCGAGCGTCTGCAAGTCGAATGGGAAATTGTTGATGTGCCGGCTGATCTGAAAGTGCCGCCGCTGATGTTGCAACCCCTGCTCGAGAACGCTGTTTATCACGGCATCGAGCCCTCCGGTGAAAGCGGCTTGCTGCGTATTCGTTTTGTCCGCAGCGGTGACGAATTACACATCGACCTCGTTAATCCCTGTTCCCTGGCGATTGCCACCCAGCCCGGCAATCAGATGGCGCTGGCCAATATTCGTGAGCGTCTGGCCCTGCACTATGACCTTGAAGCGCGGCTGGACGTTGGCGAGTTCACTTTGCCGGATGGCCTTCGGGAGTATCGTGTTCATCTCGTTTTACCTTGCCGGCAGCAAAAGTCATGACTGATGCCCCCGCTTCTGCCCTCAGAATCATGATCGTCGATGACGAAGCGCCGGCGCGCGCGCGCTTGCGCGACCTGCTGGCCGACGTTGCCGGGCAGGTGCCGAATACGCTGGTCGCCGAGGCGGCCAATGGTTTGCTGGCCTTGCAGGCATTTGAAGCCTGCCTTGAAAGCGCTCCGCTTGATGTGGTGCTGGTCGACATCCGTATGCCGGTCATGGATGGCATTGAGCTGGCACGTCATCTGGCGACGCTTGAGTCGCCGCCGGCGGTGATTTTTGTGACGGCCTACGATACCTACGCGGTGCAGGCTTTCGAGCTGAATGCGGTTGATTATCTGTTGAAGCCGGTGCGTGCCGAGCGACTGGCGACGGCGCTACAAAAGGTGCAGCAAAACCGCCCGCTGCTGCCCGATATTCTGGCCACTTTGCCACAGGGGCCGCGCACGCATCTGTCTTGCCATGAACGCGGCCGCTTGCTGCTGATCCCGATTGGCGACGTGCGTTATCTCAAGGCCGACCTCAAATACGTCACCGCACGCACCCCCGAGCGCGAGTATCTGCTCGACGAATCGCTGACCCATCTCGAGCAGGAGTTCAGCGAGCGCTT
>CAJBIL010000397.1 GCA_903953145.1 uncultured beta proteobacterium | reverse complement strand
GGTCGGGGTTAATGCGATGGCCGTAGCGCTCAGCGAAAACCGCGATTTCCTCGAAGCACGCATCCAAAGCGCGACGCACCAACTAGAAGCAAAAATCAGTGAAGCGGAACGCTCCACGGTCGCCAAATCCCGCTTTCTGGCTGCAGCCAGCCACGATTTACGGCAACCGCTGCATGCGCTTTCGCTTTTCTCAGCCGACCTCCGGCGCGCTGCCGAAACGACTGATCAGACAAAACTCGCGGCCCAGATCAGCGACTCGGTGCACGGCGCATCGGAACTGCTCGACAGCCTGCTCGACATTTCGCGGCTCGACGTTGCCGGCGTCACGGTGAGCCCCGAGATTTTGCCACTGGCCGCTATTTTCGAGCGTCTGGCGGCCGGTTTCACGCGCAGTGCCGCCGATAAAAAACTACGCCTCCATTGCCGGACAACGGCGTACGCGGTCTGCACAGACCGGGCTTTGCTCGAGCGTCTGCTTGGCAATCTGGTCGCCAATGCCATCCACTACACCGAATGCGGCAGCATCCTTGTCGCCGCCAGAAAACGGGGAGATCGCATTTGTATCGAAATCAGAGACAGCGGTATTGGCATCCCGGTGGAACATCACGAGGCGGTATTCGAAGAGTTTTTTCAAGTGCAAAATACGGCACGCACCCAAGGCCAAGGGCTCGGCCTCGGGCTGGCGATTGTCAAACGGCTGGCAAGAATACTCGACGTCAGCGTGGCACTGCATTCAACGCCAGGACGCGGCTCGGTTTTCACCGTCACCCTGCCGCTCGCCGTTTTGCCCACGGATGCTCACGCTGGCCTCCCCAGGCACTTACCCGCCCCGGCGCAAGCCCCGCTCACAGCCGCCCAGCCTGCATTTCTACTGCTACTCCCACCGGCCACCGCAGCACTCACCGAGGCTGCTGCACTCGCGCTTGGCTGGGGCTTCAAAAGCACCTGGGCGATATCGTTCGAGGCCGCAGCGCAGCAGGCAAAACTACAGGGGATGCTGCTCATCGGCCCGGCGGAGGCCTACCCGGCAGCGCTGCTGGACGAGATCATGGCGGAAAACACCGGCGCAACACCATCGTTGATTGTGCTCGACTACCTTGGCGGAGAGCCCGCGCAGCGCCATTGCCTGCCCGCCCCGCTACGACCGGCCAAGCTCCGCGCGCTGCTCAACCATTTGCTCAGCGTTAAAGCTTGATCCCGTAGCGCGCCACGGCAACCAGCGCCTGTGTGCGACTGGCCACGCCGAGCGCCTTGTAGATCGCGGTGATATGGATTTTTACAGTGCCCTCGGACAAGCCGAGATGCTCAGCCACTTCACGATTTGATTTGCCGAGTGCCATCAACGACAGCACGTCTGCCTGACGCCGGCTCAAGCCGAATTCAGACGGCTCAACATCACCGCCCATCGTTGCATGCGGCAAATCAGCGCCGAAATTCACCGGCAGCATCTGTTCCGGGATAAAAATCCCACCGGCCAGCACCTCATGTAACGCCGCCAGCAGACGTTCGCCGGAGTAAGCCTTGGGGACAAAACCTGATGCACCGCTTTTGATTGCCCGGTTGACGGTATGCGCGTCATCGTAAGCCGAAACAATCACCACCGGAATGGCCGGATAACGCTGCCGGAGCATCCCCAGGCAACTCAGGCCATCAACCCCGGGCAGCCCGAGGTCAAGCAGCAGGAGGTCAAAATCCTGCTCCTGTTCAAGCCAAACCTCTGCCGCATGGCAATCAGCCGCCTGAAAAATCAGCACCTCTTCCTCGATCTGCTGCAAAGTCCGCACCAGCCCTTCACGCACCAGCGTGTGATCCTCGACAACGAGCAACTTCAACATGGCGTCCACCGCAAATGGCAATTGATTAACGCTAACACTCTAGCATCAACTTCGCCCCGGGCGTTAGCCCGCTCGGCAAGCAACAGCGCCGCGCAATATTTGCTAAGATGACAGACTGACACTACGCCGGGAGTCCCAAATGTCGAACGACAACAACGCAAATGATCCGATGAACTTCGTCAAGAACATGTGGGGCAATATGGGTTTCTCCCTGCCTGGCATGGTTACGCCGACTTTCGATGTCGAAGAAATCGAAAAGAAGGTGAAAGACATGAAAGCCGTCGAGGGCTGGCTGAAGATGAATCTGTCGATGCTGCAAATGACGATTCAGAGCCTTGAAATGCAGTGCGTGACGCTCAATGCGGTGCGTACCATGGGCAACATGGCCAACAACGCCAATGCACCGGCCACGCCGCCGGCCAACCCGTTCTTTAGCGCCCCGCCCGCCGCCATGCCGGAAACCGCCGATGGCGCCGGGCAAGCCGCCATGTGGCCGTGGAATCTGATGCAGCAAATGCAGGAGCAGATGCAACAGGCAGCCGCAGAACAAGCTGCAGCAGCCGCTGCGGCAGCAGAAGATGCACCAAAATCCGCCGCCAAACGCAGCAAAAAAACGCAGTAAGCGCCTGCCGTACTAGCCGGCCAGCCACGCTGCCCAAAGCGGCAGCGTGAGCATCGACCCCAGTGTTGATGCGGAAATCAGCCACGCCACGCTTGGCCCGTCACCGCCCATGCGCATGGCCAGAATATAGGCCGACGAGGCGGTTGGCAGCGCGGCAAACAAGACAACCACTTCGTAATACAACCCTTGCAGCCCCAATAGCCGGCCCAGCACAGCCGCGATGGCGGGCAGGGCCGCTAACTTGACCAGCAGCAGGTAGAGCGAAGCCCCCCGGAGGCCGGACTGCCCGTGAAGCCTGAGCGCGGCACCAACCGCCAGCAGGCCGAGTGCAATCGAGGCGTCAGCCAGTCGACCAAGAAGAATCTGCAACGGTTTTGGCGGCACAAACCCGGCCAGATTGAGCAGCAACCCGGCCACCGTCGCCCAGATCAGCGGGTTACGCAAAACCTCCCGCCAGATCTGCGCCTCGCCATGGCGCGCCAGCATCCAGACGGAGGTGAAATTGGCAAAAGGCACGGCAACGCCGACAATCAGCCCCATCGTTGCGATCCCCGGGGCGCCGTACAGCAGGCCGGCAACCGCCAGGCCAATGTAAGAGTTGAAGCGGTAACCACACTGGTAGATGGAGGCGAAGGCCAGTGGGCGCATGGGCACGACGAAACGGATCAGATAACCCAGCACCATGCCGCCGGCCATTGCTGCCAACGCCGTCAGCAGTAGCGGCGCCGCCGCGCCAAGGTCAAGTTGCGTTTTGATGATGGCATTGACCAGCAAGGCGGGAAAGAGGATGAAATACACCAGTTTCTCCAGCCCCGCCCAGAAATGATCGCCCAACTGCATCCAGCGGCGAATGGCGAAGCCGATCAGGATCAGGGTGAAGTCGGGAAGCAGGAGAAGCGCAGTCGTCATCCCGTTATTTTAAGTCCTTGCGGGATACCGTGGCGGACGCTTGCGTTGTTTGGGCTAATGCGCTTGCCTGGGCTTAACCCGGGCGAGGGACGCAGCGTTCAAGCCAGTTGGCGTCGAGATCGAGGATCCCGCCTTTTTTCAGCGGCTGATCGAGGAAGTAGCCGCGAAACAGCCAGCCGGTGCTGCCGTGCTGCAACGACCAGGGCGTTTCCCACGCATCAACCTCAAACCGGATACGTACAACGTCGACTTCGCGCATCTCGTCTTCGCTGTGCACACACGGCGTTGATGCGGCGATACGCACCCAGTCTTCACGGGTATAGGCGCTGGCCGGTTTGCCAAGCTGGGGGCAG
>CAJBIL010000396.1 GCA_903953145.1 uncultured beta proteobacterium | reverse complement strand
TTGTCGCAGTCGCTGAAATCCAGCGCCTCGAAACGCGCCAGATCAAAGGCGTGCAAACGCGCCAGCAAGCTGCGCAGCAACAGATTGATCGGGTCTTCAGACGGTTCGCCCTCGCCATGATCAGCCGCCAGGCGAACAACATAGCGCAGCAGATTTTGCAGCTGAAAGCCGACGGCGTGTGGATTGGCCTCATCAAAAATAATCAGGTCAAGCGCGGGCAGGAGTTCGGGCTGCGTCAGGTAGCGCGAGCGGTAAGTAATGATGCTGTCCGTCAACTCAAGCAACCACTCGATGCTGCCGGGCGCGCGCGTAGAGGCAAGGCGGAGGAACTGGCCAATCGCATCGGAGAGGAAAATAAGCCGCTCGATACGCCGGCCAATAATCAGAAAACGCCAGCCATCGTCACGCGTCATGTTGTCAGTTACAAAACCGGCCAGTGACGACGAGGCGAGTAAAACCTGATCAAGAAAGCCAAGCGCATCGCTGATCTCCGGCCGCACCTCGCTGTAACGCTGCAACTGATGCTGCATGCGGTTCAGCGCGTGCCAGTTATCGAGTGAAAAGCGCTCGCGTACCTGCGCGCCCACCCACAGCAAGCGCCGGATGTTACCGGCCAGACCATCGCCCCATTCCTTGTCGCAGATCGCATCGAGCATCCGTTTTTCAAGATCAGGGCGGTGGATGACGGCAGTTGCACCGGCCGCAGGTTTAGCGACGCTTATTTCTGCTGATGATTTTTCTTGAGATTGAGTTTGCGATTGCGTTTGTGACTGTGACTGCGTCTTGAGCCCGTGCTTCGGCTCAGGCACTGAGCGAGCCTCTGCATCAGCCACTTCCTCAGTCTCTGCATCGGCCTCCGCTTCAGCTTCAGCTTCCGGCAGCAGTTTGAGCGAACGACACAGATCAAAGGCCGCGATCAGTGCCGGCATGGCATCAGCATCGGCTTCAACCAGGCGCGACAGGCCAACCCGCAGCATCCGTGCGGCATCGTCACAGCGCTCGGTATAACGGCCAAACCAGTAAAGGTTCTCAACCACCCGCGAAGACAGATTACGCCCGCCACGCACCAGATCAGCGCGCCCGACAGAAGGCCGGAGCAAGCTGAAAGTATCAACCGCCCCCGAGTTCTCGGTCAGCACCCAGGTGTCCTTGCTTGAACCGCCACGCTGCATCGATATGATGCGTGCATCAGCCGCAGCAGAAACCCGCGTCAACCCGCCAGGCATCACCACATAGCCCTCCGGCGTTGCCGCAACATAAACCCGCAGGGCAACGCCGCGCGGCAGCAAACAGCGCTCGTGCGCAGTGCTCCACGCCGGCGCCTGCGAGAAATCAACCAGCTCCTGTGCCACATAAGCCTGCGGGCGAGCCCGCAAACGGGCGATCATCTCTTCACGCGCGGCAGACTTTAACTTGTTGCCAAACACCGGGTCCATGCGCTGCGAAGGAAAGGCGCCCTTGATCACCAACTGATCCAGATTCTTGATCGTGAATTCGAGCGCCGTCGGCTCGCCACACCACCAGGTACCCACCGACGGCATGGCCAGCGGCTCACCGAGCAGTTTTTCACAGGCGCCCGGTAAAAAGCCCGGCAGCGCGGCCGATTCAAGCAAGCCGCTACCCAAGGCATTAGCGACCAGCACCTTGCCAGCGCGCACCGCCTGCAACAAGCCCGGCACGCCCAGCGCCGAATCGCCACGTAGCTCGAGCGGATCACAGTAATCATCATCCAGGCGGCGCAAAATCGCATGTACGCGGCGCAGGCCGGTCAATGTCTTCAGATAAACACAGTCGGCACGCACCGTCAGATCCTGCCCCTCGACCAGCGGGAAGCCGAGGTAGCGCGCCAGATAGGCATGTTCAAAATAGGTTTCGTTATACGGGCCGGGCGTGAGCAGCACGATCAGCGGCGGCTCCTTGCTGCCGGCCACTTCACGCGGCGCCCACTGCGCCAGACTATCCTGCAAGGCGCGGAAGAAATACGCCAGATGCTGCACGCGCAGATCGCGGAACTGCTCGGGGAAAGCGCGCGAGACAATCAGCCGGTTTTCCAGCGCATATCCTGCACCGGACGGGACTTGCGTGCGGTCGGCGATCACCCACCAGCGGCCATCCGGCGAGCGTGCGAGATCGGCTGCGTAAAGATGCAGCCAGGTATCGCCCGGCGGCTTGACCCCCTGACAAGGCCAGAGAAAGCCGTTATGGCCATAAACCAGCGCCGGCGGCAGGGTGCCATCCTTGAGCAAAGTCTGCTCACCGTAGAGATCCCCGAGCACGGCATTGAGCAGGCGCGCCCGTTGCGTCACCGCACTGGAAATTTCCTGCCACTCGCCGGCCGATAAAATCAGCGGCAGGGGATCAAGTTCCCATGGCCGGTCGGCACCTTTCGGGTCGGCGTAGACGTTGTAGGTAACGCCGTTTTCCAGAATGCGCCGGCGCACATAATCGAGCCGATGCCGCATCTGCTCGGGCGTGGCCGCACTCAGGTGGTCAAAAAATCCCTGCCACGAAGGGCGCAACGCGCCATCCTCGGCGAGCATCTCGTCGAAACGGTCGGTTTTCTTCGGATAAATGGAAAGTAGGGTACGTGGCATAAAAATCTAAAAAACGGCAATTTTCACCACAACGCACACGACGGGCATGCCCGCAGAAAACCCCCTTTGGGCGCAACGAAAGCCAAAAGGCGATCAGTTGCGCCCGTCAGGGTCGCGATGTACTTTGTGCCCGTTGTGGCTCACTGCAATTTCAGCGCATTGCGCTGACTCAGAAAAGCCACCCCAACCCGGAAAGTCAGGAGCGCCGCAAGTCTAGCGTAAACGGGAAATTGGCGTTGCGTGAAACAGGCGCCACTTCGATCACCCCCGGCGTATGGCCGAACGCGGCAAAGCGCGCCAGACGCCGGCCTTCGGCCTCGTTGGCATTGACCGGATAACGCTCGGGATTGCGCCCGCCAGGGTGTTCAACGTGATACTGGCAGCCGCCCAGCGAACGCTTCATCCAGGTATCGACAAGGTCAAAAACCAGAGGCGCATCAACGCCGATCGTCGGATGCAGCGCCGACTCGGGCAACCAGGCACGATAACGCACACCGGCCACGAACTCGCCAACGGCATCGCCGACCTTGCCGGTCGGATGCAGCGGCACCGGCTGACCGTTACAGGTGAGCACATAGCGGTCACTGGCCATGCCGGTGACCTTGACCTGCACGCGCTCGCAAGAAGCATCGACATAGCGCACATTACCGCCCGCCCCGCCCTCCTCGCCCATCACGTGCCACGGCTCCAGCGCATGACGCAGCTCAACCTCGATCCCCTGCGCCACAAAACCACCGTGCAGCGGGAAGCGGAACTCGAAATGCGGCGCGAACCAGTCGCTTTCAAAGGCATAACCCGCGCTGCGCAAATCACTGATCACGTCGTCGAAATCCTGTTTGACGAAATGCGGCAGCATGAAGCGATCATGCAACTCGGTGCCCCAGCGCATCAGCTTCTCTGGCGCATAAGGCTGCTTCCAGAAGCGTGCAATCAACGAGCGCAGCAACAGTTGCTGCGCCAGCGACATGCGCGCGTGCGGCGGCATCTCGAAGGCGCGCATTTCAAGCAGGCCAAGGCGACCGGTCGGGCCATCGGGTGAGTAGAGTTTGTCGATGCAAAACTCGGCGCGGTGCGTGTTGCCGGTTGCATCAATCAACAGATTGCGCAACAAGCGGTCGATCAGCCACGGCGCAACCGGCTGGCCGGGCTGCGGGAACTGGCTGAAGGCGATTTCCAGCTCATAAACCGAATCGTTACGCGCTTCGTCGACACGCGGCGCCTGGCTGGTCGGGCCGATAAACAGGCCGGAGAAGAGGTACGACAGCGACGGATGGTTGTGCCAGTAGCTAATCAAACTGCGTAACAGATCAGGGCGACGCAGGAAGGGCGAATCGAGTGCCGTCCGGGCACCGAAAACGAAGTGATTGCCGCCGCCGGTACCGGTATGTCGACCGTCGAGCATGAATTTTTCGCTGGTCAGGCGTGACAGATGCGCGATTTCATAAAGGTGCGTCGTGCGCTCGACCAGTTCATCCCAACTGGCGCAGGGCTGGATATTGACTTCGATAACGCCGGGGTCTGGCGTAACACGGAAATTGGTCAGGCGTGGATCGGAAGGTGGCTCATAACCTTCGAGAATGACCGGCGTAGAAAGGGCCTCGGCGGTCGCTTCAACAGCGGCAACGAGTTCGAGATAATCATCCAGCGCATCGGTCGGCGGCATGAAGATGTAAAGCACACCGTTACGCGCCTGCGCCGAAATCGCGGTGCGGGTAACGCCAACCGCCGACTCATTGCGTAACGGCATGCGCTCCTGCACAGCCGCAACGTTGATACCAGCTCCTGAGCCATGCTGGCCGCGCAGCTCGGCATGGGCCGGCAACGGCTGGAAGGTCTGCATCGGGTCGGGGGCGTGGGTATAGGGGTAATCGCTCTTCGACACCCAGGGCTGAGCGGCCAGCGGCAGGCGGAAACCTACCGGAGAATCACCGGGCACCAGATAACAACGCTCACCACGCAGGAACCACGGGCTGGTTTGCCAGCTGCCCTTCTGCTTTGGATGACGCATGACCGGCAACACATGGCCAATCGCCTTGTCGAGACCCTGCTCGAAAACGGCTGCCAGACGCGCGCGCTCTAGCGGATCATCGAGCCGTGCATCGTGCGGATCAACGTTTACCGGTAGGCGATTCTCACGCCACAGGTAGTAAAACGCATCTTCATACGCGGGGAAAACGTACTTCGCGCCCAGCCCCAGGCGCTCGGCAAGGCTGCTCAGGAAACGCCCGGCCAGCGCCTCATCGGCACCGTAATCTTTCGTTTCATCCGCACACAGGGCGGGGTCGCTCCATACCGGCTGACCATCACGCCGCCAGAAGCAGTTGAGTGACCAGCGCGGCAGTTGCTCGCCGGGATACCACTTGCCCTGACCGAAATGCGCCAGCCCTTGCGGCGCATATTTTTCGCGCAAGCGGTGAAATACCTCGGCGGCCAGCTTGCGCTTGGTCGGCCCCATCGCCTCGGTGCTCCATTCCGCGCCGTCCGGGTCGTCAATCGAAACAAAGGTCGGCTCGCCGCCCATCGTCAAGCGCACATCGCCGCTCACCAGATCGGCGTCGATATGATGACCGAGCGTTTCAATAGACGACCATTGTGCGTCGCTGTAAGGCTTGGTCACGCGCGGCGCTTCCCAAACCCGCGCAATGCTCATGCTGTGCTCGAACTCGCACTCTCATTTCTCGCTGAAGCCGGTAATCGGCGACGCGGAAGACGGCTGCGGCGAGCACGCCACGGGAATATGTCCCTCGCCGGCAAACAGCCCGGAGGTAGGATCAAGGCCAACCCAGCCCGCCCCCGGCAGATAAACCTCGCACCAGGCATGCAAATCGGTGAAATCAACCTCGGTACCCGATGGCCCGTCGAGCGACTTCACATCCGGCACCAACTGAATCAAGTAACCCGAGACAAAACGCGCCGCCAGCCCAAGGTTACGCAATACCTGGACCAGCAACCAGGCCGAATCACGGCATGAGCCAGTACCCAGCCGCAACGTATCTTCCGGGCTCTGCACCCCCGGCTCCATACGGATAACGTAGCCCACCACACGCTGCACACGCTGATTGATGTCGACCAGGAAATCGACGCTCGGCATGGTTTTGCCGGGCACCGAGTCGAGAAAACGACGAAGCAGCTTGGTCGGTCGCAAGGTATGTAAATACGGCTGCAACTCATCACGTTGCCAGGCTTCGTATTTGAACGGGAATTTCTCGGCGTAAGGCTCGGGGAAAAAATCAAAAGGATTAATCACCGACATCTCGGCGATCAGATCGACCTCAACACGCAGCTCACATGTTTTCTCGGGGAACACCAGCCGCGCCAGATAGTTGGCTTGCGGGTCCTGCTGCCAGTTGATGAAGTGTTCGGCCGGCGTCACCTTCAGCGAATAACTGAGGATCGGCGTCCGTGAATGCGGCGCCGGGCGCAGACGAACCACCTGCGGCGAGAGGGCAACCAGGCGGTCATAGCGATAGTGGGTAACGTGATTTAGGGCAACATGAATCGACACGGCAGGCTCCGAAGCAAAAGGTCTTGCTTCATGTTAGCAAAAGCCGCGCCACGTAAATTCCGTTCAATCCGCTGAATTTCGACGACTAACGCACCAGAAATGTGCAGTCACGCACAACAACGCACCACAGAATGAATTCAGCACCAGCAGCAGGGGAAGACGCCTTACGGTGGTGCCCCGGCGAGCAGTACAATCCCGCCATGAATCCGCCAAATGAAGAAACCACAGCAAACCGGGAAACCCCTGCGCCAATCGCCGATCAGCCAATGGAAGAGGAAATTTCCGAAATCATCAATGAGCCACGACGCTGGCGTAATAACGGCTGGACCGCCCGCGTCATCAAGAACGAAGATGATGAAGGCTGGGCCGTGGAAATGATCAAGGACGGTGAAGCCGAACCGGCGCTGGTTGGCCCGTGGACGATGGGACGCGACAAGAAAAATCCAAAACCACTCGACGTATCGGCATTCAACACGCTGGTAAAAACCGCAGCAGAAGTCCTCCGCCGCCATGAGCAGCAACTGCACGCGCAATATCACAAAAGCATTACCGTTAGCACACCGGGCGGGCAAATCAGCGTCACACTCGACATCGTCCCTGACGAAGATGACCCGCACGCGCTGCTGGCAGCACAGAATGCAAGTGGTGAGCAACTGGCTCAGCTGCGCGTCGCACCGGGGTTCAAACTGAGTCTGGGCAGCGCTACGGCATGGATCGAAGATGAGTACCGGCAACCAGGCTACGGCCGGCAATAGCTTTAAGCGAATTCACTGCGAGATCAAATGTGCAGCGCTTACAACAGGCGCGGGATCCGGCATCAGGGTATTTTGCCCTTGACGTTTAACGGCATGCAATGGCGCTCAAGGCACACGAATATGCATCAAAATTGCTACTATTAGTGCCCTAAAGGAGAATGCGATGCGCACAACACTTGCCCTGGACGACGACCTGCTGATCAAGGCTCAGGAGCTAACGGGTTTGTCGGAGAAAGCGGCCCTCGTCCGCGAAGCACTGCGCGCCCTGATTCAGAGGGAAAGCGCCAAACGATTAGCGCTTCTGGGCGGGTCGCAACCGAATCTTGAGCCTACCCCACGGCGCAAGTCGCCTGCGGCATGATCCTCGTAGACACCTCCGTCTGGATTGATCACCTGCGGTCAACTGACGAAGCGCTTGCCCAATTGCTAGGGCGCGGGCTTGTCCTGGCTCATCCCTTTGTGACGGGTGAATTGGCACTGGGCAATCTCCAGCACCGAAACGAAATACTCGACGCTTTGCAAAATTTGCCTCAAGTGCCGGTTGCCACGGACATCGAGGCCCTCGGCTTTATCGAAAAGAACGGTCTTTATGGTCAGGGAATTGGGTACGTCGACGCCCATTTACTCGCAGCGACACGCTTGGCGCCTGGCGTAAGGCTCTGGACGCGGGACAAACGCTTATTGTCGGTTAGCGCCAAACTGGGCGTCGCTGCAAATATGCATCACTGAAATGACTTGCGCAA
>CAJBIL010000395.1 GCA_903953145.1 uncultured beta proteobacterium | reverse complement strand
AGCCGGGCAACGCCAATAAAACTGGCGTGCCTTGAAGCCACAATTATCGCACCGATAACGGGCAAGTCGGCGCGTATAGCCTTGCACGATTCCTTTAGCAAGATCAAGGTCGGGACGATTTTCCGGAGAAGCAACGAGGAGCCGAGCCTCGAGCAGCTTATCAAAGCCAAGTAGCGTCGGATTGCGCTTGAGCTCGTCACGAACCAGTCGATACGCCGCATCAGCGCCTTCACTCTCGAGCACTAACTGAAACACGACATCCAGCAGATCCAGCGAAGGATAGTGCTCAAGATAACCGCGCAGAAGCTGCAAACCTTCCTCACGCCGCTCAAGCTTGCGGTAAGCATCAAGCAGTCGTTGTGCGACAAGCGCGAGATAGCTCGGGTCCTGTTGCTCGATACGCTGCCAGCACGCAATAGCTGCATCAACACTACCTTGCTGTACCTCAATATCGCCCTGTAACAGACTGGCCCGAACGCACTTACGGTTTCGCTCAAGCGCTGTTTGCAGGTGTCCGCTAGCGACTTCCGGGCGCGAACGTATGATTTCAGCAGCCGCCAGTTCGCAAAAATATTCCGCAACTTCTTTTTGCGAAGCTACATCCGGCAACTCGGCAGCAATGGCAACTGCTTTTTCCCAGTCCTTCTCGAGTTGGTAGATTTCTAGCAGATTACGTTTTGCATCTTTGGAGAGGTCTGAGTCGCATAATTTGTCAAAAATCTCTTCGGCACGATCCAGCAATCCAGCCTTGAGATAATCCTGACCTAACTCGGCGAGCGCCTGTAACTTAAGGTCCTGTGGCAAATCCTCGCGCTCCAGCAGATTCTGGTGCATGCGAATCGCACGCTCCGTCTCGCCTCGACGGCGAAACAAGCTACCAAGAGCAAAATGGAGCTCAATGGTTTGCGGGTCGACTTTGACAGCATCAACGAACGATTCAATGGCACGATCCTGCTGTTCATTGAGCAGAAAATTTAGTCCCTGAAAGTAAGAGCGTGGCAAAGCCCGTGACTCTTTGACGAGGTGACGAATATCAATGCGCGCGGCAGCCCAGCCAAGGCCAAAAAATAACGGAAAGAGAACCAGCAAAATTTGCCAGTATTCGAACTCAATCATTTAATTTGAGCTCTTTACAATTGAAGATTCTGGCGGCTGCGCTGTTTTGAGAACAGCCTGCGCCTGCTTTAGATCGTTGCGTAGACGCGACGCATCACGACGCAAACTAAAAATGGTACCGAGCAGGGAAATCGCACCAAGCGCAGCGCCGGCTGAAAAGAAGGCTAGCACGATGATAACCAGCGGTGCCTGCCAGTCCGTATCAAAAAAGAAATGAACGCTGACCGGGTCAGTATTCTTGATTGCAAAGGCAAACAAAAACAAAAAGATGAAGATTCGGGTCGCCCACGACAAGGCACGCATCGCTTACCTTCCAGCAATAAAAAAGGCGGCAACTCACGTTGCCGCCCGCAGTGTTTCACGCTACAACAGCTTTGTCACGCATTGACTAGCGCGGGTTAAAGCGCGCCATCAACACGTTCGCGCAGTTCCTTGCCGGCCTTAAAATGCGGCACCCATTTTTTCGGGACACTAACTTTGTCTCCCGATTTTGGGTTTCTGCCAACGCGCGGTGGTCGGTAGTTCAGCGCAAAACTGCCGAACCCCCGAATCTCGATACGATCTCCGCTAGACAAAGCCTCGGACATCGCATCAAGAATCGTCTTAACCGCAAAATCGGCGTCCTTCGCAACCAGTTGGGGAAACCGCTCCGCCAGCCGGGCGATCAGCTCGGATTTGGTCATGCTCTAGCCTTATTGCGGGTTGTTCAGCTTGGCTTTCAGCAAGGCACCAAGATTGGTCGTGCCGGAGCTTGCGTTGCTATCTGCAGAAAATTTCTGCATCGCTTCGTGTTGCTCAGCCTGATCCTTGGCCTTGATCGACAGATTGATCGAACGTGTCTTGCGATCAACGTTGATAATCATCGCTTCGATTGAATCGCCTTCCTTGTACAGCTTGGTCAAATCCTCAACGCGCTCGCGTGAAGCTTCTGAAGCACGCAGGTAGCCGTCCATGTCGCCGTCGAGGGTAACGACTGCGCCACGGGCATCAACTGATTTGATCGTACCGCGCACGATGGCGTTCTTCTCGTGGGTAGCGATGTAGCTGGTGTAAGGATCGCCTTCGAGCTGCTTGATACCGAGCGAAATGCGCTCTTTGTCGGTATCAATGGCCAGCACCGTGGCTTCAACTTCGTCGCCCTTCTTGAAGTTGCGGATCGCCTCTTCGCCAGGAACGGACCACGACAGATCGGACAGATGCACCAGACCGTCGATGCCACCCGGCAAGCCGATGAACACACCGAAGTCGGTGATCGACTTGATGGCGCCACGGACTTTGTCGCCCTTTTTGTGGTTCATCGAGAAGTCGTCCCACGGATTGGCAGCGCACTGCTTCATACCGAGGGAGATACGGCGGCGGTCTTCGTCGATCTCGAGGATCATGACTTCGACTTCGTCGCCGAGCTGGACCACCTTGGACGGATGAACATTTTT
>CAJBIL010000394.1 GCA_903953145.1 uncultured beta proteobacterium | reverse complement strand
GTCATCGCGGCGCTGGGTGATCTGACGCCGCTGTTTGAAGAAGCCCGACTGTTTTCAAAAATCGAGGGGGGTGCATGAAAGTCAAATTCTGGGGCGTGCGCGGGTCAATCGCCTCGCCAGGGCCGAATACAGTGCGTTACGGCGGCAACACGACCTGTATCGAGGTGCGTACCGATCTCAACGAGTTGATTATTCTCGATGCCGGTACGGGCATTTTCCCGCTTTCGCAGGCGCTGCTTGCCGAGTTGCCGGTGACAGCCAATGTCTTTATTACCCACTCGCACTGGGATCACATTCAAGGGCTGCCATTTTTCGTTCCCAATTTCATCCCCGGCAACCGCCTGCGGCTGCACGGCGCGTTTGATCCGGTCAGCGGGCGCGGCATTGATCAGGTGATGTCCGTCCAGTTGCAGTACAGCTATTTCCCGGTGCGCGAAGCCGAGATGAAGGCCGAGATCGAGTATGTCACCCTGGCGCCCGAGCAACAGGTGCAGGTTGGCTCGGCAACGATTACGCCCTATCTGCTCAATCATCCGGTGATCAATTTCGGCTACCGCATCGACTGCGGTGGTAAATCGGTTTTCTTCACCGGCGATCATGAGCCGCCCTGGAATATTTACGCGCCTGAAGATGAAGGCTTTGCCGAGTATCAGTCCTTCGTCGACGAGAAAGCCGAAGCGATTCGTGCCGGCATGCGCGGGGTCGACGTGCTGATTGCCGATTGCTCGTATTCGGCAGAAGAATATCCCGCCAAGAAAGGCTGGGGGCACGGCAGCTTCGAGTCGAGCATGGCCATGGCGCAGGCTGTTGGCGCCAAAGTGCTCTACTGCACCCACCACGAGCCCACCCGCAGTGACGACGCGCTGGAAGCTGTATTCCAGCAAGCGCTGGCCAACGCGCAACCGCAGAACGTCGATTGCCGGCTGGCGCGCGAGGGTGAGACTTATACGTTTTGAAGCTGGCCCCGGGCCACGACCTACGGTTGCATTCGTTAACCGGCTGCGGCAAACGCTTCAAAGTCCTTAATCGGTAGCGGGCGGCTGAACAGGTAGCCTTGAATCAGGTCGCAGTGGTGCACGGTGTTCAGGAAGTAGCGTTGCGCTTCGTTCTCCACCCCTTCGGCGACGACTTTGAGTTTCAGGCTGTGGGCGAGGCTGATGGTTGCGGCGCAGATGGCGGCGGCGTTTTTGTCGGGCTCGATGTTCATGACAAAAGAACGGTCGATTTTCAGCTGGTCAAGCGGTAGCTGGCTGAGATAAGCGAGCGACGAATAGCCGGTGCCGAAGTCGTCAAGCGAGAAGCCAACGCCGTGTGCCTTCAACGCACGCATTTTTGCGATCACGTCATCAACATCGTTAACCAGCAGGCTTTCTGTCAGTTCCAGCTTGAGCTGTTGTGGTTTTGCGCCGGTTTTGGCGAGCACGGTGAGTACCTGTGCGACAAAATCCGGCTGGTGAAACTGATGGGCGCTGACATTGACGGCGAGCGTGAGGTGCGCCAGCGCGGGCAATGTCGCCCATCTGGCCAGCTGCGTGCAGGCGGTTTCCAGCACCCATTGCCCAAGGGGCAGGATCAGCATGGTTTCTTCGGCCAGCGGGATGAATTCCACCGGTGACACCAGGCCGCGCTGCGGGTGTTGCCAGCGCACCAGTGCTTCGGCACCGCTCAGGCAGTTACCGGCCACCTGGGGTTGATAGTGGAGCAGGAACTGGTTTTCGGCGACCGCGTGGCGCAGGTCTTCCTCCAGCACGGCGCGTGCCTTGACGGCGGACTCCATGGCCGGATCGAAGAAGCTGAAGGTGTTACGGCCGGCTGCCTTGGATTTATACATGGTCAGGTCGGACTGTTTCATCAGGTCGTCGACGGAAATCGCCGAGCCTTTGAACAGGGTGGCGCCAATGCTGGCGCTGCTGCGCTGCGCCACCGCCTTGAGCTGGTAGACCTGGCTGAGCGTGGCGAGAATTTTTTCGGCGACGGTTTCGGTGCTGTTGGCCGCTTCCCGCTCACTGGTGCCGAGGCTGGTCAGGACGACCACGAATTCGTCACCGCCGACCCGCGCCAGCGTATCGCCTTCACGCACGCAGGTTGTCAGGCGCTCGGCAGCTTGCTTGAGCAACAGGTCGCCCATGTCGTGGCCGAGCGTGTCGTTGAGCGTTTTGAAATTATCGAGGTCGATGAACAGCAGCGCGCCGTGCGTATCATTGCGGCCACTGGCCGTCATTGCCTGCTTCAGCCGGTCGAGCAGCAGGGTGCGGTTGGGCAGGCCGGTCAACTGGTCAAAAAAGGCCAGCGCGCGGATTTTTTCTTCGGCTTTTTTGCGCTCGGAAATATCGTAGTGGGTGCCGATGTAGTGGCTCACCACGCCATCCACGCCCTTCACCGACGAGATGGCAAGCCATTTCAGATAAACCTCGCCATTCTTGCGACGATCCCAGATTTCTCCCTGCCAGCCGCCGGTTGCGCGGATGGTCTCCCACATTGCACGATAAAAATCCGCATCGTGGCGGCCGGACTGGAGCAGCATCGGAGTTTGCCCGACGGCATCTTCTGCCGAGTAGCCGGTGATGTCGATGAAGGCCCGATTGACGCGCAGGATGAC
>CAJBIL010000393.1 GCA_903953145.1 uncultured beta proteobacterium | reverse complement strand
GGCAAAATATCGGGTGACTGAGGAACAAAAGCCAGTTCACGGGCAATTAGCAAGCTATCAGAAATTGCGGTATTTTCGTTGTGCACCGTAGCATTGGGTAGCGCGCTTACATCAGTCGCCACTACCGGCACCGATTCAGAAGGAATCACCGCGACAGAAACCGCAGGTTCTACTATCGACGGTTTTGGATTTATCAGCGCTTGCAATTGCCCTTGAAACTGATTTCCCTGAACGGCCAACAGCCCGAAAAGGACAATTCCAATCAAGGCAATCCAGAACAAACGCCCGTGACCCGATTTAACTACCGGCAAAGGACGAATCTCGCGCTGCAAATTCTGCTTCATCAAATCGTCGGGGCTTTTGGCCTCGAGATTACGCAGCATCTCGTTAATCAGGCTCATCTCACCACCAACCCGGCGCACTTGCGCCTTCTGTATCGGCGACAGCCAGACGGACATGGCGCAGGCGTACAGCGTGCTTACCCTCGCCAAATACCGCGAGCAATGCTTTATGCGAAAGAATGTTCAACAAGCGCGGCGTACCACGGCTCGCCCGGTGCAGTCCACGGATCGCTCGTTTGCCAAAAATACCTTCACCGCGATACCCGGCGACTCTCAGCCGGTGAGCCAGATATTTTTCAACTTCATTGCGGTCCAAGCCCTGCAATTGATAGTGAAAGGCGATTCGCTGCTTCAACTGGCGAATCGCCGGTTCAGCCAGACGCTTATCCAGTTCAGGCTGACCAAACAAGATAATTTGCAGCAACTTGCGTTTTTCTGTTTCGAGATTAGAGAGCAGACGCAATGATTCCAGCGTTTCCTGCGGCATCGCCTGTGCCTCATCAATGCAGATCACCACCGGACGATTCGCAGAGGCATGTTCAAGCAAGGCAAGATTGATGCTTTTGAGCAGGTGATAGTCATCGCTATCAATGCTGACGCCAAGACGTAACTCTTCAGCCAAAGCCAAGAGCAATGTTCGTGGCGTCAAATAGGGATTGGGCAAATAGGCCGAGACGCAAGCCTCCGGCAGCGCCTGCAACAAACGACGGCAAAGCAGGGTTTTACCCGAACCCACCTCGCCGGTAATTTTGATGAAGCCCTCGCCACTATTCAGCGCAATCAGAAGTGTGTTGAGCGCCTCCTGATGACTGCGGGTCAGTACGGTATAGCTGGTATCCGGAGTAATCCCAAAAGGCAACTCGGTCAGACCGAAATGATCAAGATACACCGTTCAGAATCCGCCACTCAGACAACACATCATTGCCAGCCCGAAGCCCTACCGCGTGGATCCAATGCCTGAATTCTTTCCTGACTTTCCGTCAGATTTTCCTTCCATGCGCCTTCGTTATCAATAACTGTCGAACGCATCAAAATCACCAACTCACTCTTGTTGCTCAGCCCGGCCCGCTCACCAAACAAGACCCCGACCATAGGCAAGCCACTCAGCCCGGGCAAACCAACCCGATCTGAAATTTGTGTTTGTTTCATCAAGCCACCAATTGCGACGATATTGCCATCTTTAACACGAACAACACTATCGGTTTCACTTACCGTACTTGATGCAAGTGGCAGTGTAAATCTCCCAAACTCACCGAGATCAATAGTCTTTGTCTTTTCTTCAACCAAGCTGACCGAAGGATGAACGTGTAGGACAATATTACCTACATCATCAATCTGCGGCGTAACGTCCAGGGCTATACCCGTAAAGAACGGCTGCAATGTGATATTCGGAATTGATGGACTAACGGTATTACTTGCTCCTGATGTATTAGTGGTAGAGGTACCGCTACCACTAATACCAGTAACAAAATAATCATCAGTACCAACTTTTAGCACTGCCTTTTGATTATTAGTTGTAGCAATACGTGGACTGGACAGAACCTGAACATCTCCCTGACCTTCAAGAAAAGAAATCACAGCGCCAAAGTTTGCCGACTGAAAAGCAACCCCAAAGAAACCGCGTCCACCGGTCACGCCGAGCGCGCCCGCACCTGTCGGCGACAACACAGCAGTTGCCCCGCCTCCAATGGCAGAAGTAATCCCTGCTGTATTACCTGCAACACCAATACCACTTGCTGTGGCCCCCAATACAGCACCTGGCGCAGTAACAGCAACCGAGAATTTATTGGTCAGGCCACCAAACTTGCTCCAGTTAATCCCTGTTTGATAGGTATCTGAAAGTCTTACTTCAATGATCTTTGCTTCAAGCATTACCTGACGCTCGACAACCAATTGAGCTGTCTTCAAGAAGTCATCTACCGTACGCAACATGCTTGGCAAAGCTTTAACCAGAACAACGCCAGAAGTTTGATTAATTACAACCCGACTCCCGCCACTGTTTGCAGCATCACCCTCTGATCCAATAATGGCTTCAAGGTTACTCTTTAGATCATCCCAAAAATTGAAATCAGACGATGTTTGGACACGGGCGCTAGTCATACCTTGTTGCTGCCGATTCCCTGTCGTCCCGCCTGCGCCACTTGCTGGCTGAGCAACCGGCACACCGCTGCCCGTATTTGTTGGATTTACAGCTGTCGGAGAACTACCGGTAACCCGCATATCACTGGAACCCTGACGGCGATTGGCCAGATAATTAATTTTGTACAGTCGTGTCTGGATGGTGTTTGGTTGAACAAAAATCCGTGTGCCCTGAATTCTGTATTCATAACCATAAATTTCACGAAGGGTATCCAAAGTCTCACGAATCGTTACATTTTTCAGATTAAGACTAACCGAACCACTGACTTCCGGCGGGAACAGCATGCTGTACTGCGTCCCG
>CAJBIL010000392.1 GCA_903953145.1 uncultured beta proteobacterium | reverse complement strand
GGCTCGCCGGGCGATGGCAAGCGCCGGCAGGAGTCCGCCCAGTGTGGGTGGCTTGATGACCAGCCGGCGCACCGGGGGCGAGGCGAAGTAGCAATCCGCTTCAAAATTTCGCCAGGATTCATCGATGGCCAGTGGGAAAGCGCACGCTGCCTGCAAGCGACGCAGGGCTGCCGGATCAGGATCGGCAAGCGGTTCTTCGAGCATCTCGATGGGCAGTCCGGCACAAGCAGCCAGAAACTCTGCCGCCTGCGCTGCACGCCATGCACGGTTCGCATCGAGGCGTAATTGCAGCCCGTCAGGCGCATGTGCTGCGATGGCGCGCAGGTGGCTGATTTCCTCGGCGACCGGCGCCGTGCCAACCTTCAGCTTCACCACCGAAAAACCTGCGGCGTGTGCGGCAAGCAGGGCTTGGCGACTGCACTGCATCAGGCTGCCAAGTGCTGCGTTGACGCGGACTTGATCCTTGCAGCGTTTGCCGCACAGGTATTCAGCAAGGGGCTGCCCGGCGGCTTGCGCCAGCAGATCGAGCAGGGCAGTTTCAAGCGCGCAGCGGGCAGCAGGCGTGCGACCAATCGCGGGGTTAGCCAGTGCGGCGAGTACATCCTCCACCTGCCTGCCAACAAGGTTGTTGGGGTGGCCTAAGTAAGTTTGCAACGCCGTAGCGGCCTCGGCCAGAGTTTCCGTGCCGCTCGCCGGCAAAGGCGCGCAATCGCCGTAAGCGCAGCCTCCGTCAGCCGTTTCGAGCCGCAACAACCAGCCTTCGCGCACTGTAAAACCACCGGCCGCCGTCGCCCATGCAGCGCGCAGGGGCAGCCGATAGCGGTGCAGTTTTGCGGCTGTGATTCTCAACACACGCTTTCAGGGGCGCTGGCGGAACTTTGAGAAATCAGGCGGGCGTTTTTCCAGCCAGGCGTTGCGGCCTTCCTGGCCTTCTTCGGTCATGTAGAAAAGGCCGGTGGCGTTGCCGGCCAGTTCCTGAATTCCCGCCAGTCCGTCGGTGTCGGCGTTGAAGCCGGCCTTGATCATGCGTAGCGCCATCGGCGAGAGCTGGAGCATTTCACGGCACCATTGCACGGTTTCTTCCTCAAGCTGCGCCAGCGGAACAACGATATTCACCAGACCCATTTCAAGCGCTTGCGCGGCATCGTACTGACGACAGAGCAGCCAGATTTCCTTGGCTTTTTTCATACCGACTGAACGTGCCATCAAACCAGCGCCGAGGCCGGCATCAAAGCTGCCGACGCGCGGGCCGGTCTGCCCGAAGCGGGCGTTGTCGGCGGCGATACTCAGGTCACACACCAGATGCAGCACATGCCCGCCGCCAATCGCATAACCGGCCACCATCGCGACCACGGGTTTCGGACAGCGGCGAATCTGCATTTGCAGATCCAGCACATTGAGGTGCGGCGTACCGCGCTCGTCGTGATAGCCGCCATCATCGCCGCGCACCGTTTGATCGCCCCCCGAGCAGAAGGCTTCATGGCCCGCGCCGGTTAGCACAATGACGCCGACTTCCGGGTCAAACTGTGCCCGGTGCATGGCATCGATCAACTGCTGCACGGTCTCCGGGCGAAAAGCGTTGCGTTTCTCCGGCCGATTGATTGCGATACGCGCAATGCCCTCCGCAAAATCGTGAGTGATGTCGGAATAATCGGCGCGGGATTGCCAGTTAAGTGCTGAACGGATCATGGATTAGGTGTCGTGTGGGTTAATTTGGATTGCATGTCATGAGCGCAGGTGGGGGAGGGCAAAGCCATCATCCAGCCGGGCGAGCGAGAGTCCCTGCCGCCAAGGCCAACGGCGCATCGTAGCGCCGTGTGCGGATGACCCGGCCGGTTAAAGGTTCGGTGCTTTGATCCAGTTCTCGAGGTTCAAACCAGGGTATCTGGCAAAGTCTTGGGCATTATTGGTCACGACGATTGCGTTGAGCGAAACTGCATGTGCAGCGATCAACTTATCGAGCGCATCTTTTTTTGTATCGCGGGTTGCCCGCCTGATCGGGCCATAGGCCACACCGGCAGCTGAATCAAACGGTATTACCTGAATGTCTTCAATCAGACTGGCAAGATTGATCCTCTCCTGTTCTGGATTGGCAGAGTCGGCAACGCCATATTCTAGTTCTGCGTAGGTGATTGAAGACATCGCCACATCGCCGACGTAGCATTGTGCAAAGCGCTGAGCGACTTCTGCCGGCTGATTTTTCATCAGGTAAACGCACATATTTGTGTCGAGCAGGTAGCGTGGCATTACAGCGAATCTCTTTCGGCTTGCGCTTGATCGCCACGGCCTTCAGCCATGAAATCGGTAGAAAATTTGGCGAACTTGGTCAGCACACCCGCCAGCGAGCGGTGCGCGGGGCGAATACGAATTTCATCGCCATCGCGCTCAATTTCCAGATCCATATCCATACGTTCATAGGCGATATCAGCCGGGATGCGGACGGCCTGTGAGTTGCCGTTCTTGAATGCTCGGGTAGTATGCATGACCAACTCCATGGATGGATGTACGACGTATGTACGTTAGTCCATTTTGCTGGAAATGTACATACGTCAATGTACAAGGCTACAGCCGGCGCTCATTGTTTGAACACCCTGAACAGAGTAGCGCAAGCAGTGTGGCGTAGGGCACACTAGCAATGACGAAGCGTTGTCGACTCTTGACGAAGAAAGGATTACAGAAATGCATAGCAAGGCATTGGCCGGCAAACTCACCGGCGCGCGTTTGGTTGCCGCTTTTCTCTGTGGTTGTGTGCTGTTCAACTACCCGATCCTTTCGCTGTTTGATGGCGGTGCCGCCCTGTTCGGCATTCCGGTGCTTTATGCCTATGTTTTTGCAGCCTGGGGTGGGCTGATCCTGATGATGGCGTGGATCATCGAGCGCCGGGTCGAGTAATTCCCCTGTAAGTAATGTGGCGCAAGATTGCGCCAGGAAAACAGGCAGAAAACCAGCAAACAATGCTCAACGCGCCCGTCATCATCGCCGTCTCGCTGCTCTACATCGGGCTGCTCTTTGCCGTTGCCTGGTGGGGCGATAAGCGAGCGGATCAAGGGCGCTCGATCATCTCCGGCCCGACTGTCTATGCCTTGTCGATGGGCGTTTACTGCACGACGTGGACGTTTTACGGCAGTGTCGGCCGAGCCGCAGTATCCGGTATCGGCTTTCTGCCCATCTATATCGGGCCGACGCTGGTAATGGCGCTTGGCTGGTTTCTTCTACTCAAAATGATCCGCACGGCGAAGGCCAACCGGATTACCTCGATTGCCGACTTTATTTCTTCGCGGTACGGCAAAAGCCACCTGCTCGGCGGCCTCGTCACGGTGATCGCCGTGGTCGGCATCGTTCCTTACATTGCGTTGCAGCTCAAAGCAGTTTCCGGCAGCATCAGTCTGCTGATCAGCTACCCCGAAATTGTTATGCCCGGGCGGAGTGCAACCGTGCCGGTATTTGCCGATATGAGTTTTTATATCGCGCTGATTCTGGCTGCATTTGCCATCGTCTTCGGGACGCGGCACCTTGATGTGACTGAACGGCATGAGGGCATGGTGGCGGCCATCGCGCTGGAGTCGGTCGTTAAATTGTTTGCCTTTGTTGCGGTTGGTCTGTACGTGACTTACGGCATCTTTGATGGCTTTTCCGATATTTTCCAGCGCGTTGCGACGGATGAAACACTGCGTCATCTGACTACCGCCATTCCTTCCGGGCAGGGCTATACCGGCTGGTTTTCGCTAACCTTGCTGGCCGGCCTGGCGATTCTTTTTCTGCCGCGTCAGTTTCAGATTGCGGTGGTCGAAAACGTCAATGAATCACACCTGAAGCGCGCGGCGTGGCTGTTTCCGCTTTATCTGCTGTTGATCAATCTGTTTGTGCTGCCGATTGCGCTCGGTGGCCTGCTGCATTTTGCCGGGCAAGGCATTGATGCCGACACCTTCGTGCTCACCCTGCCAATGTCTGAACGCCATGAGGCGCTGGCATTGCTGGTGTTTATTGGTGGCTTGTCGGCTGCGACCGGGATGGTCATCGTCGAAACCATCGCTTTGTCGACCATGGTTTGCAATGATCTGGTGATGCCGCTACTGCTCCGCCTGAAAGGGCTGGCGCTGGTCGAATCCAGGGATCTGTCGCGTGTGTTGCTGGGTATCCGCCGTGGTGCGATCCTGTTTATTCTGCTGCTCGGTTATCTCTACTTCCGGCTGGCCGGTGAAGCCTATGCACTGGTTGCTATCGGGTTGATCAGCTTTTCAGCCGTTGCCCAGTTTGCGCCGGCGATGATCGGCGGCATGTATTGGCGGGGCGGCACAAGGGATGGCGCACTGGCCGGTTTAACGGCGGGTTTTCTGGTGTGGGGCTACACCTTGCTGTTGCCCTCATTCGCCAAATCGGGCTGGCTGGCCGCTGATTTTCTGACGCAGGGGCCATACGGCTTTGCCTTGCTGCGACCGCAACAACTGTTTGGCCTGACCGGCCTCGATGAAATTTCGCACTGCCTGTTCTGGAGCTTTTTTGCCAATATCGGCACTTACGTCATGGTCTCCATTCTGCGTGCGCCAACCGCAGTCGAGGCCAGCCAGGCGACGCTGTTTGTCGATGCGCTGAAACACAGCCGGCCAGTCGGTGCGGCACTCTGGCGCGGGCGCGCCGAAGTCACTGAGCTGATGGCGCTGGTGGGGCGTTTTCTTGGTCCGCAGCGTGCCGAGTCGGCTTTTGCCGCCTATGCACTGCGCCACGGTGGTGTCGCTATCGAAGCACTCGATGCGGATGCCGAACTGGTGCATTACGCCGAGTCATTGCTGGCGGGCGCGATTGGTAGCGCCTCGGCGCGCGCGATGGTCGCCTCGGTCGCCAAGGAAGAGCCGCTCAGCCTCTCGGAAGTCATGAACATCCTCGACGAAGCCTCGCAGTTACGCACCTACAGTCGCGATCTGGAGCGTAAGTCACGCGAGCTGGAAGCCGCTACCGGCGAACTGAAAGCGGCCAACGTCCAGTTGCAGGAGCTTGATCACGTCAAAGACGACATCATGTCCTCGGTAACGCACGAGTTGCGCACGCCCCTGACCTCGATTCGCGCCTTTTCCGAGTTGCTGCGCGATGACCCAAAAATGCATCTCGCTGATCGCGAGCGCTTCCTGGCCTTGATTGTCAGCGAAGCCGAGCGTCTGGCGCGTTTGATCAACCAGACGCTGGATCTGGCCAAAATCGAATCGGGCAATGCGGAATGGCGTGGCAGCGAGCTTGATCTGAAAGAAGTGATCGAACAGACGGTGGCCACCACCGACCAGCTTTTCCGCGAGAAAAACGCCCGTGTCGAGCTTGATCTGCCGGATGGTTTGCCGCTGATCCTCGCGGATCGTGACCGGCTGATTCAGGTCATGCTTAACCTGCTCTCGAACGCCGTCAAGTTTCTCCCGCCGCAGGTCGGTTGCGTTCGCCTGACCTTGCAGCCAGTGGCTGCGGGGCTGGAGGTGGCCGTGACCGATAACGGCCCCGGGATACGCGCAGAAGACCACGAAATTATTTTTGAAAAATTCCGGCAGGTTGGCGATACGATGACTGACAAGCCGGCAGGTACGGGGCTGGGGTTGCCGATCAGCCGTCGTATCATCGAGCATTTCGGCGGGCGCTTGTGGGTCGAGAGCGTACCGGGCCAAGGCGCGACCTTTCGCTTCTTTCTGCCTTTTGTGCCGGCAGTGATATCAACGGAGAACGCCCCGAAGTAGGGCGTTCAGTGTGTGTTTGTCGTGTTCGTAATGGAGGAGACAAAATGACAAAAAAAGTACTGATTGCTGACGATGAACCAAATATCGTTATTTCACTGGAGTTTTTGCTGCGCCGCGAGGGCTTTGAAGTTGTGGTTGCCGTCGATGGTGAAGAAGCGCTGACCAAAGCGCGTGCCGAGAAGCCGGATCTGGTGCTGCTCGATGTCATGATGCCTAAAATGAATGGTTTTGATGTCTGTCAGGCGATTCGTGCCGATGCTGATCTGGCCGGCATGCGTGTCCTGATGCTTACTGCCAAAGGCCGTGAAACTGAAGTCAGCAAAGGCCTCGGCCTCGGTGCCGATGCCTACATGACGAAACCTTTTTCAACCAGAGATCTGGTGGCGCAGGTTCGATTGCTCCTGGGGTCGTAAATGAAGCCTGCGCGCAAGCTGGTACTCGCCATCGCCGCTGTTTGTATTTTTTTGCTGGCATTGATTGCGGGCATTGCGGCGTTGATGGGGGGCGGCGCCAGCATGGCCGCCGCTGATCGTTTTTCCCTGCTCTTCCTGCTTTCCCTTGGCGCATGTGCCGTCGCATTTCTGGTCGTGCGTGAGTTATACGGACAATACGTTCGGGCCACACTGCGTCTGGCTGAGGAAACCGGCGCACTGGTGGCGCACAGCGGTATTCGCCTGGCCGATTACGGTTCTGTCGAGTTGCGTGCGGTTGGCCGCGCTGTCAATCTCCTGGCCGCCGCACGCGACGCGCTGGAGAGTGATATCGAAGGGCGTGTCCGTGAAGCGCGCGCATCACTGGAAGAGGAGCGTGGCCGTCTTGCCGCCTTGATGGCAGACCTTAACCAGAGCGTCATCGTGTGTAATCTGGATGGCCGGACACTGCTTTATAACCAGCGCGCACTCCAGGAGTTAAGCAGCCCGGGCGAGGGTGGCAAGGGTGAATTGCTTGGTCTTGGTCGCTCGATCTACACCGTTTTTGATCGCGCGCTGATCGCGCATGCGCTGGAGCGTTTGCAACAGCAGAAATTGCAGCAGGATGAAGGTGGCGAAAGTGGCGAGAGCGGCACGCATTTTGTGACGGCGACACGCGCCGGGCGCTTGTTGCGGGCGCACATGTCGCCAGTGTTAAGCGCCGTGGCAGAGACACCGGATCAACCGGCTACTTCAATGATCACCGGCTTCGTCCTGATTCTCGACGATATCACCGCCACCAGCGAGCGTGACGCACGCCGTGATGCGCTGATCCAGTCCTTGACTGAGGGTGGGCGCGGGCCGCTCGGCAACATCCGCGCGGCGGCCGAAACCATCTCGGATTTCGCCGATATGCCGGCAGAGCAGCGTGAGCGTTTCCTGAGCGTGATCCGTGACGAAGCACAAGCGCTATCCAAACACCTTGAGTCAGCCGCCAGCGCCTTTTCGGACGATCTGCGCGTGTTGTGGCCGCTCGAAGAAATGCTCGGCAGCGAACTGGTTGCCGCAGCAGTGCGGCGGATCGGTGAGCGTTGCTCGCTGGTGGCCAAAATTGAATCAGTGGACGAAAGCCTGTGGTTGCAGGTCGATAGTTTTGGCCTTTTGCAAGCCTTGAGTTTTCTGGCTGCGCGATTGCACGACGAATATGAAATTCGCGACATCCGGCTGGCGCTCTCACGCGGTGGGCGGCTCGCCCAACTCGATCTGATGTGGATCGGCACCTCAATGAACAGCGAAACGGCGATGAACTGGGAAATGGACGCCATGAACACGGGCGGCGAAGCCTCGCCGTTATCCGTGCGCGATGTGGTGGCGCGCTGCAACGGGGAAATCTGGTTCCAGCGCGAACGTGCCTCCCATCGTGCTTTCTTCCGCATCCTCCTGCCTTGTGCCGATGCGCCGCGTGAAGTCGTTCGGTCCACTGCGGCAGATCGGAGCGGGAGCCGCCCTGAGTTTTATGATTTTGATCTGTTTCGTTCATCAGCCGGCAACCATGAGCTTGACGACCTGCCACTGACCGAACTGGCCTTTACCGTTTTCGATACCGAAACCACCGGGCTTGAACCTTCAGCGGGTGACGAAATCATCCAGATCGGCGCTACCCGCATCGTCAACCGGCGCATTCTGAGTCAGGAGTCTTTCGATCAGCTGGTTGACCCGCAGCACCATTTATCGGCGGAATCGACGCGTATTCATGGCATCACGCCCGAGATGCTCGTCGGCCAGCCGGTCATCGCCAATGTGTTACCCGCATTCCATGCTTTCTGCGCTGATACGGTGCTGGTTGCTCACAACGCGGCCTTCGACATGCGTTTTCTTCAGCTTAAGGAAGACGCGCTGGGCATACGTTTTGATCAGCCGGTGCTCGATACCCTGCTGCTATCAGCAGTGATCCATCCTAATCAGGAAATGCATCGCCTTGAAGCGATTTCCGAGCGGCTCGGCGTCTCCGTAATCGGCCGTCACACCGCGCTGGGCGATGCCATCGTGACCGCCGAGGTATTCCTGAAAATGCTGCCTTTGCTCGCCGCAATGGGTATTCACACGCTACGCCAGGCCCGCGAAGCCAGCGAAAAAACCTTTCATGCACGGATCAAGTATTAAGCCAATTACACCGATTGCACCGATTGCACCGACCACAACGATGTCTGAACTTTCTGAATTTTCTGAATTGTCTCAATTAACCGCTGACTCAAGCCCCGGATTAACAACGCAACTTGCCCCGGGCAAGTCAATGGCAGCGCGCGCAGCAACAGTGACGCCCTACACAACGCTGCGCCATCTCGTAAGCACTGCACCAATCTCCATCGCACCTTCGGTCAGCGTGCGTGAAATGCTGAAAATGCTCGATACCGCGCATACCGATGCCGTGGTCGTGGTTGATCCGGCACGTCAGGTTCCTTTGGGCATCATCACGCTGCGCGATGTGTTGCACCGGATCGCCATTGAGAGCGGCGATCTGGATGCGCCGGTCGCCGCCATCATGACCAGCGGCCTGATTACCCTTTCCGCTGACGCCACGGCGCATCAGGCCAGCGTCGTCATGGTGCGCCGTGGCGTGCGGCATCTGGTGCTGACTGAGGCCGATGGCCGCTATTTCAATGTTGTTTCGCAGGCTGACCTCTACGCCTTGCCAGTGGCGCGTGTCACCACCCTGGTGAATGCCATTCTGGCGGCGCGTGAGCTTAAAACACTGATTGCACTAGCCGATGAAATTCGCACACTTGCCCGGCAACTTTTGCTCGAACGCGTTGGGGCTGAAGCGATCTGCCAGCGCATTTCAGCACTCAATGACCTGCTGACCTTGCAGGTGATTGAGCTTACTGCGGGTAATTTTGATCTGCCTTATGTGCCGTGGTGCTGGCTGGTATTTGGCTCGGAAGGACGATTGGAGCAGACGCTGGCCACCGACCAGGATAACGGGCTGATTTTTGCGGCCTCGTCGAGCGACGAAGCAGACGCTTTACGC
>CAJBIL010000391.1 GCA_903953145.1 uncultured beta proteobacterium | reverse complement strand
TGGCGCTGGCCTACTCGCCGGGCGTGGCGTATGCCTGCGATGCGATTGTCGAAGATCCATCCACGGCCAGCCTGTACACCTCGCGCGCCAACCTCGTTGGCGTGATCACCAACGGCACCGCCGTGCTCGGCCTCGGCAATATCGGCCCGCTGGCCGCCAAGCCGGTGATGGAAGGCAAGGGCTGCCTGTTCAAGAAATTCGCCGGCATCGACGTGTTCGACATCGAACTGGCCGAAAACGACCCCGACAAGCTGATCGACATGATCGCCGCCATGGAGCCGACACTGGGCGGCATCAACCTGGAAGACATCAAGGCGCCCGAGTGCTTCTACATCGAGACCAAGCTCAAGGAGCGCATGTCGATCCCGGTCTTCCACGACGACCAGCACGGCACGGCGATCATCTCGGCGGCCGCCATGCTCAACGCGTTGAAGGTGATCGGCAAGAACATTGCCGAAGTGCAGGTGGTTTGTTCGGGCGCCGGCGCTGCCGCCATTTCCTGCCTCAACCTGTGGTGCGATCTCGGCGTTCGCCGCGAGAACATTACCGTGTGCGATTCCAAGGGCGTCATCTACGTTGGCCGCGATGCCAAGATGGAGCCCACCAAGGCACGCTATGCCCGCGAAACCGAGTCGCGCACCCTCGACGATGCGATCAATGGTGCTGACATTTTCCTTGGCCTGTCCACCGCCGGGGTATTGAAGCCCGAGATGGTCGCCAAGATGGCGCGTCAGCCGGTCGTCTTCGCGCTCTCCAACCCGACACCGGAAATCATGCCGGAACTGGCCCGCGCAGCGCGCCCCGATGTGATTATCGCAACCGGTCGCTCGGACTACGCCAACCAGGTCAACAACGTCCTCTGCTTCCCCTTCATCTTCCGTGGCGCGCTCGATGTCGGTGCCACGCGCATTACTGAAGAAATGAAGCTGGCCTGCGTCAAGGCGATTGCCGCGATGGCGCAGGAAGAAGTGAGCAACGAAGTCGCCATGGCCTACCCCGGCCAGGAGCTCTCATTCGGCCCGGAATACCTGATTCCCAAGCCCTTCGACCCGCGTTTGATCACCATCATCGCCCCCGCCGTCGCACAGGCCGCGATGGATTCGGGCGTGGCCACGCGGCCGATTGCCGACATGGCTGCCTACAAAGATAAACTCAAAGAGTTTATCTACCAGACCGGTGTCGGCATGCGTGCCGTGTTTACCGCTGCCAAGCAGGGGCCGGCGACGCGCATCGTCTATCCCGACGGAGAGGACGAGCGTGTTTTGCGTGCGGCACAGATCATTCTCGAAGAACGCCTGACCCGGCCGATCCTGATCGGCCGCCCCGATGTGATTACGGCGCGGCTCGAAAAAATCGGCTCCAAGCTGCGTGTTGGCGAGCATTTTGAAGTGGTCAACCCGAACAGCGATGAGCGCTTCAAAGAATGCTGGATGAACTATCACCAGCTGATGAAGCGTCATGGCGTCACCATTGACATCGCCAAGCAGCGTTTGCGGCAGGACAACACAATCATCGGCGCCATGCTGGTTCGCCTTGGCTACGCAGACGGGATGATTTGTGGTCTCTCCGGCCGTTTCACGCACCATCTGCGGCAGGTCGAAGAAGTAATCGGCAAGGCACCCGGCTGCAACACGCTGGCTGCAATGAACCACCTGTTGCTGCCAGGACGCGCACTGTTCCTCTGCGACACGCACGTCAACGAAAACCCGGATGCCAGTCAATTAGCCGATATTGCCCAGATGGCGGCTGCTGCGGTGCGTCGCTTTGGCATCCAGCCCAAGGTTGCGATGCTCTCGCACTCCAACTTCGGCTCCTCGCAGTCGGCCTCCGCACGCAAAATGGCCGAAGCCGCCGCAATCCTGCATGACAAGGCGCCAGACCTTGAAGTCGATGGCGAGATGCATGGCGATAGCGCATTATCCGAAGAAATCCGCAAACAGTCCGACCCCGAATCGCCGCTCAAGGGCGAGGCCAACGTGCTGGTTATGCCCAACCTCGACGCCGCCAACATCTCGTACAACCTGCTCAAGATGACCGGCGGCGAAGGCATCACCATCGGCCCGATTCTGCTCGGCACGGCACGCCCGGTACACGTGCTCACTTCCACGGCAACCGTACGCCGACTGGTGAACATGACAGCGCTGGTGGTGGTCGATGTAGCGGCAAAGTAAGCGCTACGCCATCTGAAAAAACCGCCTGAGAATCAGTCATTCTCGGGCGGCTTTTTTTCGTCCTCCGATATACCCTCCTGGCGAGACTGCCAGCATCCTTGCGGTTGGATGTTTTTAGTGATAGGCGAACGTAACCGTTGCTACCGACCGTAGCAAGAATGTCATCGAGGATGATGGCGTTATTGGGTCGAAAAGGCCTTGGGGCACGCCGGC
>CAJBIL010000390.1 GCA_903953145.1 uncultured beta proteobacterium | reverse complement strand
CGCCGACATCGCGGTCGAATCGGCCGACATCACCCTGGTCGGCGGCGATATTTCACGCGTCGCCTCGGCAATCCAGCTATCACGGCAGACGATGAAAATCATCCGCCAGAACCTCTTCTGGGCACTCGGCTACAACGTCGTTGCCATCCCGATTGCCGCCGCCGGCCGCCTCAACCCGATGATCGCCTCAGCAGCAATGGCACTCTCCTCGGTGTCAGTGGTCACCAATTCGCTGCGGTTGCAAAAGCGCTAAGCACTGAATGGATCACAGCCAGCATCAGATGATGATCGAATTCTCCTACGGGCTCGCATTCATGACCGGCGTGCTCGGCAGCGGGCATTGCCTTGGCATGTGTGGCGGGCTGGTTTCGGGATTTTTCATGAAACTCGGTGCGAAGAACTTCACGCCCTACCTCGCCTACCACCTCACTCGCGTCAGCGTTTATGCGCTGATTGGCATCATCGCCGCCGCGCTGGGCACGGTACTGGTACAAACCGGCGCTTTCGGCAAGCTGCAAGGTCTGCTACAAATCATCGCCGGCATTATCGTCATCCTGCTTGGGCTCGATCTGCTTGGTGTTTCGCCAGTTCGCAACTCACTTGGATTTGCCCCGCTTGCCTGGCTACGCCGGCAGTTTGTAGCCGCAACACAACGCGGGCCGTTGCTCGGCGCGATGATCGGCGGCGCAATCAACGGGCTGATGCCGTGTTCGATGACAATGGCGATGGCCGTCAAAGCGACGACAGCACCTTCAATCCTTGAGGGCGGGATGCTGATGCTGGCTTTCGGTGCCGGCACCTTACCCTCAATGCTGTCAGCCAGTTTTCTGTTCGGGAAACTTGGCGTCAAGACACGGGGCTGGCTTCTGAAAGGTGCTGCTATTTTCGTCATTGCACTCGGCGTAGCAACGCTCTGGCAAGGCATCCGCTATTACATGGTGATGCAACGCCTGCTCGGCTGAAGACGAGCCCCTGCGACAATTTGTCACGCGACGAAAACATTCAAGAAGCCTAATATTCACACGGATTGCCAATGAAGATACTGGCTCGATTTTTCCAATAAAGGAGTCGCATCATGAAACGCCGTGAACTGCTTAAATTTTCGCTGGCCGCCACCGCAGGCAGCCTCGCCGTTAGCCCGGCAAGTGCCCAACAGGTCTGCGCCACGGACGGAACTCCCGCACAATTCACCCCGAAAAAAGCAGCAGACGCCAAGCCACAGGAAAACGACATCGAGAAGTTTCCGAAGTGTCCATATTGCGGCATGGATCGCAAGATGTTCCACCACTCGCGCATGCTGATCCAGTTCAGCGACGACCTGCCCGACGGCACTTGCTCCCTGCATTGTGCGTCGATCAGTTTGGCCGTAAACATAGACCGGGAACCCAAAGCAATATGGGTCGGCGACAACGCAGCAACGACTGAGCTCAAGCCACTGGTTGAGGTCGACAAAGCAGTTTTTCTGATTGGTAGCCAGATCAAGGGCGTTATGACCAAGCGCAGTAAAGTTGCATATGGCAGTGAAGATGCCGCGAAAACAGCGATGGTCACTAACGGCGGCGAACTTGGCAACTTCGACAAGGCCTTGCTGGCTGCCTATACCGACATGTCGCAAGACGCTTCGATGGTACGCAAAAACCGCGAAGAACGACGCAAACGCGCCGCCATGGAACACAAACACTAAAATGCTACGACGCAAGCTTCTGGCGCTGCTTGGCGCCTTGGCATTACTGGCTTCAGGCACGCTCATTGCTGCTGCACCTGACATTCCAAAACCGGGTAACAAGGATTTGTGCCCGGTGTGTGGAATGCTTGTCTCAAAATATCCGAACTGGATTACCGTTGTGATTTACAAGAACGGTCACGCCCATTATTTTGATGGTGCCAAAGACTTGTTCAAATATCTTGGTGATCTGACGAAATACGCACCTGGCCACAAAGCAACAGATATTGCAGGGATCTGGGTCACCGATTTCTACGGTCTGTCCAGGATTGATGCACGTAAAGCACTCTATGTGATTGGCTCCGACGTACTCGGCCCAATGGGCAACGAGTTCGTGCCGCTGGAAAACCGTAACGATGCCGATGATTTTCTAAAGGAGCACAAAGGCAAACGCATCGTCACCTTCGATCAGGCCACGCCCGAAGTCGCCAATAAACTGGACAAGGGCAAGTTCGAGTAGATCGCTACGCTGTTTTCTGGCTGTTTGAAAATAGCCGGATCAGACTTTCAGATAATCAGTAAAACAGCCGTTCAGCGCAACGTCAAAATCCAGCGCACCAAAACGCGAATGTTGTCGATTCCCGCACGCTTGTTCGCCGACATATATTCAGCGCCCCAAACCCCCCCGCCTCCGTCAAGCACCTTTTGAACCAGTTGCTCCTCGACTTCAGGCTTGCCCTGATATCGCTTGCCCACATCGCGCCACGCCGGACCGCGAATGGTTTCATCAACATCATGACAGGTCATGCAACGGCTTTGATCAGCCAGTTCAAGCATGGCCGCAGCTTTGTCGGCTTTGGGCGCTGCAATAGCCGCTTGAGCGGCCAAAAGAATAATTGTCAGAAAGATTTTCAGCTTCATGAGGATGCTCTGTTTGTTTCAGGAATGAATCGGACACTTTTGCTCAATTGACGTTCAAAAAAACGGGAGCCAAAGCTCCCGTTTTTATTACGTAACAGAAACGGTCGATTAGTAAATATCGTGCACCGTGTTGTATACGTTGAACTTGCCAGTAGGTGTCACCAAACGCGAATCCTTGATGACGGTCTTGACCTTGCGGGTCTTGTCATCAACAACCACGATTGCCGAAGCTTCTGTCTTGTTACCCGTCCAGACGGAGAACCAGATCTCGTCGCCAGTAGCATTGAACTCGCCCTGCACCACACGCTGAACACCTTTGGTCTTACCGAGGCCAGCAGCAGCAGCGATGTCGATCACTTCCGACTTGGCATCCGGACTTCCCAGTTCAGAAATCTTGTAAACCGATACCGAACCAGCCATCTTTGGATCCGGATTCAGCGGTGCGTCAGACCAGAGGTTCTCGGACTTCGGATGCGTTTTCACGAACAGTGAGTTGGCACCGTGGTTCTTGAGTTCCTGAACAACCTTCCAGGCACTTTCCGGATGACCCTTCGGATCAGTACCGATCACGCTGATCACATCAGCGCCAAGGTGCGAAGTCGCCCAAACCGGACCAAACTTCGGATGCTTGAAGTTGGCACCACGACCCGGATGCGGGATCTTGGCGGTATCAACCAGCGCGGCCAGTTTGCCTTCTTCGGTATCAACCACAGCAACCTTGTTGGATGCGTTGGCAGCAACCAGGAAGTAACGCTTGGTCGAGTCCCAGCCGCCGTCATGCAGGAACTTGGCGGAGTTGATCGTAGTTTCTTTCAGGTTACCCAGATCCGAGTAGTTAACCAGGCGGATCATGCCGGTTTCCTTGATGTTGATCACCCACTCAGGCTTGTGCTCTGAAGCAACGATGGAAGCAACGCGTGGCTCAGGGTGATAAACGCCATCCACCGTATTACCACGGGTCGAAACGTTCTTCAGCGGCTCAAGTGTCAGGCCGTCAAGAATCGTGTACTGCGGCGGCCAGTAGGAACCAACCACGGCGTACTTGTCTTCGTAACCCTTGAACTTGGAAGCTTCGATCGAGCGGGCTTCAAAGCCGGCCTTCAACGTAGCAACGGTAGTCGGCATTTCGGTCCAGAGGTCGATCAGGTCATAACGACCATCACGGCCGATAACGTGAACGTAACGGCCAGATGTCGACATGCGCGAAATATGCACGGCGTAACCGGTTTTAACGACTGCCCAGATTTTCTTGGTATCGCCGTCGATCAGTGCGACTTCACCGGAATCACGCAACGTGACCGAGAATACGTTGTTCAGATTGACTTTGTTCATCTGCTTGGTCGGACGCTTGTCGACCGGAATCAACAGTTTCCAGCTGCCCTTGATGTCAGCCAGACCCCATTCCGGAGG
>CAJBIL010000389.1 GCA_903953145.1 uncultured beta proteobacterium | reverse complement strand
GGCCAGTGTACCGAGCGGGATGGCAATGAACAACGGATTGAGCAGCAGACCCAGCCCCCAGCGCGACCACGCGCCGAGTGCGGCACCGCCACCAATCGCAAAAAATGCGGCCAGATTCATTCCCGGCTCTCCAGCAGAGTCGTTGCCCAAGCCAGCACTTCTGCAACAATCCGGCGTGCATTTTTCGAATCAAGCAACGCAATCGCCTCGTCGTCGTAACGAAACTCGACGGCGTAAGGAGTGAGTCGCCGCAGATCGTCGACGGCTATCACACGCGAGCAACCGGCATCCACCAACTGCCCGGCAAGCGCCTCCAGATCATGGGTACGACGGAACTCAACGCCAAGCAGACACATCGCCGCCTTGAGCGCTTTTTCACTGGCCTGCTGGGCGTGAAAACACGCTATCGAAAAATCCACGGTTGGAATTTCAAGCAGCGCCAGAAAAGCGGCTTCATCGCGCCGCGCCAGGCGCAGGTAGCGCTCCGCCTCTTCACGCTGCGGCGTCATTGAGCACCTTGCCTTCCTTTTTAACCCAGTAGGGAACGGTACCCGGCACCTGACTGCGGCGCTGGAATTCAGCCTCGGTGCAGAGCAACAGGTCGACGCCAACACCTAGACGACCAATCGCCTCCTTCAGACGCAGATACTCGCCCGCCTTGTCGTCGAACTCTGGTTCGACCACCATCAGATCGACATCCGAAGCTGCATCGGCGTCGCCCCGGGCGTAGGAGCCAAAAAGAATTACCCTGGCCGGTCGGGCAGCACTGGCCGCCAGCCGGCGTGCCGCCGATTGGAGCGTTTCCATTGTGAGCATGCAAACTCCTTTCTGTTCCGAGCAAACCGAGCCGTTCAACAACAGATGAATTTTAACGGCTTTGCGGCGTTGGCCGTTAAAATACACGGCTTCTGGAATCAAGGATCATGCCGTGAGCAACGCCCCTAAAGAGCCGACCGCAGCCGCCCCTGTAATCAACTTCATCCGCAACATCATCGACGCTGATCTGGCTGCCGGCAAACACGCCGCGCGCAAATGGTCGGGGCAACCCGGCCCGGCGGCGCAGCAACTGGCTGGCGCGCCTGACACGGCGAAGATCCGCACGCGCTTCCCGCCCGAGCCGAACGGTTACCTGCACTACGGCCACGCCAAGTCGATTTGCCTCAACTTCGGGCTGGCACGCGACTATGACGGCCACTGCCACCTGCGCTTCGACGACACCAACCCGGAGAAGGAAGAGCAGGAGTACGTCGATTCGATCATAGCCGCGGTGAAGTGGCTGGGTTTCTCCTGGGAAGGTGGCAGTGAAACCAATCTGTACTACGCCTCCAACTACTTCGACTGGATGGTGCAGTTCGCCGAATACCTGATCTCAGCCGGCCACGCCTACGTCGATAGCCAGAGCGCCGATGAAATGCGTGCAGCGCGCGGCACGCTGACTGAAGCCGGTAAGGATTCGCCCTACCGCAGCCGCAGCATCGAGGAGAACCTCAACCTCTTCAAGCGCATGCAGGCCGGTGAGTTCGCCGATGGCGCGCACATCGTGCGGGCAAAAATTGACATGGCCGCCCCGAACATCAACCTGCGCGACCCGGCGATCTACCGCATCCGCCACGCCACGCATCACAACACCGGCGACAAGTGGTGCGTCTACCCGATGTACACCTTCGCGCATCCGAT
>CAJBIL010000388.1 GCA_903953145.1 uncultured beta proteobacterium | reverse complement strand
TGCACGTCGCGTTGTTCAAACTCGGCGAGATCAACCGCAGCCAGTGCTTGCCGGACGATTTTTGCATCTGTCGCAGACTCCCAATCCCAGCGCGCCAGATGCGGGTGACGGCCAACCAGTGCGGTCTCCAGCACCGTCGAGGCGAAAGCGTCGCCGCGCGCTTGCGGTAGCCAGCCGCGCAGCAGGGCGCTCTGGCGCGGGCCGAGCGTTGTGTAGCTGTTGCCTTCGAGCAGTACCGCGCCGGCCTGCGGGGGGCGCAAGCCGGCCAGTACCGAGAGTAACGTCGATTTACCGGCGCCGTTGCGGCCAAGGATGGCCAGGCATTCTCCCGCTTGCAGCGTTAAATCGAGTGCACCACAAACAGCATGTTTGCCAATGCGAACGTCGAGCTGGCGTGCTTCAAGTAGCGGGGCGCGGGTCGTCATCAGCGCCCCGCCTGCGCATCGCGCGTCAACAGAAAGAGGAAAACCGGTACGCCGATCAGCGCAGTGAGTACGCCGACCGGCAGTTGCTGCGGCGCGACGATGGTGCGCGCCAGCGTGTCGGCGATTACCAGCAAACTACCGCCAGCGAGTACCGAGGCCGGCAGCAGCAAGCGCTGATCGTTGCCGGTAGCGAGGCGAACCAGGTGCGGCACGATCAGCCCGATAAAGCCAATTGAGCCGGCTTGTGTTACCGCAGCAGCGGTTGCCAGCGAGGCCACGACATACACGCCCAGGCGCAGTCGACCAACCGCAACGCCCAGCGTTTGCGCCGTATCGGCGCCGCGCGCCAGCAAGTTGAGTTCACGCGTGAAAGGCAGGGCAACAAGCAGTGCCAACGCCAGTGTGGCGAGCGTGAGGCCTGGATCGTTGCTCTGCGAGAGATCGCCCATTAACCAGAAAAGCATGCCATGCAACTTGTGTTCGGGCGCCAGCGAGAGGATCAGGGCGACTACTGCGCCGCAGCCGGCAGCGACGATCACGCCGGTGAGCAGCAGGCGCGTTTGTGTCCAGCTGCCATCGCCGTGAGCGAGACCGAAAACGATCAGCATCGCGCCGAGCGCGCCGAGAAAAGCAAAACCATTGATGCCGAAAGCCGAGAGGCCCGCGAGGATGGCCAGCATCGCGCCAACCCCCGCGCCACCAGAAATCCCAAGCACATAAGGATCGGCGAGCGGGTTGCGGAGTAGTACCTGGAGCAATGCGCCGGCCAGCGCCAGCAGGCCGCCACAGGCGAACCCGGCCAGCGCACGCGGCAGTCGCAGGTTGCGGACAACATCGCCCGCGATGCTGTCCGCACTATTGAAAAGCGCCGAATAAACCACATTCGGCGCTAGCGAAATACTGCCCACCATGAGTGCCGCCATGATGCTCACCAATGCCAGCCCGGTAAGGGTGACGAGGATGAACAGAGCGCGGCGGCGGGTGGGCATGGGGTTTCCTGTGTCAAGTCTGGTGCGGCAAAAGCCAGGTCAATACGCCTGAACCCTGGCCGGCCGCGCTCAGCTTAGCGGAAGGCGTATTCGAACGTTGCCATCACCATTCTTGAGCGGTCAGGATAGACATTGTAGTTCGTCGGGTTGGTTGAGCTGTTGACCAGTGCATATGAATAATAGCGCTTGTCAAAGAGGTTACTAACCGACAGTCCGAGCGTTGCGCTGCCGATCTGGTGGCTGTACTTGGCATCAGCTGTGGTGTATGCGGACATTTTCGCGAACCGGTTGGCCGGGTCGTTATCGAAATGCTGCTCGCCGACGTAGTTGAGGCCGAAAAACAGACGATCCCGGTCACTCATGGCCCATGTTGTGAGCAACGATGCTCTGTGGCGCGGAACGACGGGTACTGATTTTCCGCTGACCTCTACACCGGCGAATGTGCCGGAGCGGAATGTCGCGTCGGTCAGTGTATAGCGCCCCTCAAGAGAAAGGCTGGCAAGCGGTTTCCAGCCGGAGGACAGTTCGGCGCCACGTCGCCGTGTCGGCGGCATATTGGCGTTCTGCATTAGCAGGTTGTTGTAATACAGTTCATTTTCGAGCATCAGTTCGAAAAGATTGATGCTGCCCGATAGCTGCGCACCCCGCCAGGCCAGACCGATTTCGCGGTCAGTGGAGGTTTGTGGTTTGAGCAAGGCGCAACTGGCTGCATAGCAGCGGTTCTCGTCAATATTCGGGATGCGGTAGCTTGTTCCTGCCCGTGCGTGTGCAGTGAGATTTGTCGCTAGCGTTTGTTGGAGAGAAAGTGACCAAGCATCAAGATTGCGTTTGTCGGTTTGGGTGACGGGTGTCATCGTCAGTGCAAAAGGAACAACCCGTTCGACATCAACCGTTTCGGTTCTTCCACCAAGCGCGATGCGCGTCGAGTCGGTGACCTGTAAGGTGTCCTGGATGTACCAGGCATCTGTACGCTGCTTTCCTTTTTCCAGCGATGGTCCGGCGAACCCGAAGCCAAAATCGTCCGCTTTGTCACTGCGGAAATCCCAGTCACGCCAGTCGAAACCGGCAACCAGTTCGTTTTTTCGGGTGCCGATGGTCGTAGACCAGCGCAACCGGGGCGTAAATTCATGGCTGATTACACGACGATTGTCCCTGGAGTACGCACCCGAACCATAATCGTTGAAATATTCGGTATGCCTGTCCCGGCGCACCAGATTGGCCGCTAGTTCGACTTCCCCGATCCTTTGAAGGGCTGAGAGCCCTGCGTGCCACAGTTCATTTTTAGAAAAATCATTAGGTGTATTGGCCCCGTCCGGATCGCGCTTCCAGTTCAGAGCGCTACGGGCCCCCGGCATGCCCGCTTTTTGACGCTCACTACCAAAAGTAAAGGCAAGATCGGTGTCGCTTGTGCGAAAGGACAAGACCCCGCTCATGTTCTGCTGATCAACATGGTTGTTCTTGCGCTGGTTATCCGTGCTGTAGTCCTGTGCCTGTAATGCCAGGCTGAGTTGCTCGCCCGCAATCGATGCGCTGCCACGCAGATCGTGCGTGCCGAAAGAGCCCGTACCTGCCAGTATTTTTGCTTCTTGCGTGTTTTGTTTGGCCTGTCGTGTAATGACATTGATCACCCCGCCCGTGGCGTTGCTGCCGTAAAGTACAGCGCCGCCACCCGGCAGGATTTCAATACGCTCGACTGAATTGAGGGCAATGCCAGACAGGCGGGCCGCCAGCAGTTCGTTTTCACTCAGGCGCACGCCGTCGACCAGCACTAGGGTGTTCTGGTCGCCAGTCACGCCAAAGCCACGCATATCGACGCCAGGATTGGTGCCGCCGAATAAGTCTTGTCGGATGTGGACGCCACCAAGGCGGTTGAGTGCCTCAGCAACGTTTGCTGCGCCAGAATCAAAAATTTGCTGTGAGGAAATAACGCGGGCGCCAATGGGCCCGGAAAAGCTGGATTCAGGAAATCTTGATGCCGTAACTACAACTTCGTCGGCGATTGTTTCAGTGTTGGAGTTTTGTTGCGCAAGGCAGGACAGCGGCGTGATCAAGGCGATCACGCGCGCAATGGTTTTCAGGCGGTACATTGGTTTTCCTTCTCTCTCCGCCGGCGTGCGACCCCGCAAACCGGCAAGCTGATAATTGGAACTACCCGGGAGAGAAAAGCATGGGACGTAGGCATGAGTGAACAGCGCCTCGCATTCCGTGACCGCCTCCCCGCGGCACTTCCGCTAATGTGTGCGAAGGCCGGTATCCGGGCTCACGAGTCTGAATAAGTCGCCTTCCCAGGCTTTCGCCCAGTGGCATATCGACATATCCGGTAAAACACTCGCTTACCGTTGCGGGGGCAGCACAGGCATTGCTTGCTTCGAATGCGTACCTGTTTCCCGTTTAACCGCTGCAGAGCATTTTGCTAACTCTGCGTGCGGCACCTTGCACGTTTTTCCGTTACTTAAAGATAACGAAGGGGCGAATTGTAGCGCAGAAAACGCGCTGTAATGATTTCCGGCTTAGCGCTGATAACAGTACAGCTGCGTCCGGCGGGCATCATTGAGGTCAATAACGTGGCTTGCTTCGATGCCTGGAACAGGGAAGCTGTTGCTGATAAACAGGCTGCCCGGACGCATTTCGGCGACCACTTTGTCCCATAGCGCAGACATCGGCGCGGGGGAAAGAAACGCATAAACAACGTCGTATTCAGCGAGGTTGGCTTGCCAGATGTCGCCCCAGCGCCAAGTACAGTTTGTAAGCCCCGCAGTTCGTAATTTCCCAACCAGCCAAGTTGCCGGCGCATTTTCGATGCCGCTGAAATGAGCGTCAGGGAGGGCGGTTGCGAGTGGGCACAAGACGCTGCCAACACCCGCGCCAAGGTCCATAAAGCGCGATTGAGAACGGCTGGCTATCAGATCAGCGAGCGCGGCGGCGGTGTCTGTGTTGGAAAAATAGAGTGGTACCTGCCCTGATAGTGCGCCGCGATAAACGAGTAGCAGAAGAATCGCCGCCAGTAAAAACCAGCCAGGGTCAATCGCAAGCTCCGCTACTACCCAGGCGAGTGGCGCAAACAGCGCATGGATGACACGCCACCACCAGGGTTGACGGCTCAGCGTGGCAATGAGCAGCGCAACAGCGCCAATTTCAAATGCCGTTGCCGGCCACGGCAACGCCTCGTTGCGCATCCCGTAGTAAGGCCAGGCCAATGCAACGACGACAAAGAGCGCCGCGAATTGCAGTGCGAGTTGGCGCAAATGCGGACGGCGCTGTGCCGGTAGAGCCGCCTGCGAATTCGGGCAGGGTTTTAAGTCTTGATCAGGGGAGGAGGGTAAGTGCAAAACGGCAATCCATCATCAACATACCGTATTCTATCCCGCACCATCCCGCAAAAAAAATAGCAGCAACCTCGAGGCTACTCATGGTTTGTGGAGTCGGTTGCACAATGGAATCAAAAATAACAAAAAAATAGTGGAACACGGCACGGATTCTGCTATGATGCTGGCCGGCTCGAAAAATATTTTTTGACAAACCTTTTGCAGGTGTCAAATTTTCGGTTCCAAGTTGGAGGGATACCCAAGTGGCCAACGGGATCAG
>CAJBIL010000387.1 GCA_903953145.1 uncultured beta proteobacterium | reverse complement strand
GCGTCGTCGACCACCACGCCGATCAGCAGTAACAGCGCAAGCAGGGTCAGCGAGTTGAGTGTGTAGCCGAACAGATAGATAACCGCAATCGCCCCCATCAGGGAAACCGGAATGGCCAGCGCGACGATCAGCGTCGAGCGCATTGAGCGCAGGAAGACCCAGACGACGAGCGCCGCCAGCAACGTGCCTTCGAGCAGGTGTTCCTTGAGTGAATCGACAATTTCGAGAATGAATACCGCATCGTTGGAGACGATGTGTAGTTGCAGGCCGGGCGGTAGCTGCGGACGCAACTCGTTCTCCAGCTTGGCCTTGATTTTTTCGACAATGTTGACCGTGTTGGTGTTGGCGACTTTGACCACACCCAGGCCAACCGTCATTTCGCCGTTGAAGCGCGCCATCTGCCGGTAATCGGCGAGACCATCCTCTACTTCGGCAATGTCCGACAAGCGGATCGGCGCTGAGCCCTTCCAGGAAACAACCAGCTTGCGCAGGTCATCAACAGTGTGAAACTCAAGGTCAAGCTTGACCAGGTTCTCGGTGCTTTCGCCAACGACAAAGCCACCCGCGAGTTGCACATGCTCCTTGTTGAAGGCATCGGTGATGTCCTGCGCGGTCACGGACAGCGCGACCATGCGCGCCGGTAACAGGTTGACGCGGATCGTCCGGTCGCGGCGCCCGCCGATCCTTACCTCGCCAACGCCATCAATCGTTTCCAGTCGTTTCTTGACGGTGTTAAGCGCGTACTGGTTGAGTTGCTGCTGTGTGCGGTCGCCTTGTAGCGCCAGCCACATGATCGGCTGGGCGTTGGTTTCTACCTTGGCAACAACCGGTGGGTCAACGTCCTTTGGCAAGCGCCGCAATACCTGATTGACCTTGGCCTGCACCTCATTAAAGGCGACGTCGATACGCTTTTCGAGGTTGAAAGTGATGTTGATGGTCGAGATGCCCGGCGACGAAGTCGACTGGATGTGCTCAATACCCGGGGTGCTGTTGATCGAGCTTTCGATGACGTTGGTGATCGAGGCATCGACAATGTCCGGATTGGCGCCTTTCAGCGCCGTACTGACCGAAACGACAGGGAATTCGATGTAAGGGTAACGATCCATGCCGATGCGGTCATAGGCAATGAAGCCAAAGAGTACCAGCACGGCAGAGAGCATCCACGCCAGTACATGGCGTTTAATTGATAGCTCGGGAAGTGTCATTTGACGGTTTCGGCCGGCTTGGCGGGCGATGTGGCCACTACGTTGCGTTCCTGCACGCTAACGGCGGCACCGTCGCTCAGAAAACCAGCGCCATCGAGGGCGATGGTGTCGCCCGCTTGTACGCCCTTGAGTATCTCGATCATGCCATTCTGCCTGGCGCCTGCGTCCACCCGCTGTTGTCGTGCAACGCCATCGACGATCAGATAAACCACCTTGCCGGCAGGGCGCAACACGACGGATTGCTCGGGCACCATCACGGCAGATTCCTTGCGCTCGATGATCACTTGCGCGTTGACCGAGCCCCCGCTGAGTAACTCATTGGCACCTGCCGGGTTATCAAAGCGGGCAATGGCTTCGAGCGAGCGGCTGGTTTCAAGCAGTGACGGCCGGATATCTTCAATACGGCCTTCGATTACCTTGCCGGGGGCAAGTGGGCTGGTCAGGCGCACTGTTTGACCGCGCATGAGGCGCTGCCCGGTGGCTTCGGGGAACGGCAGGTTAGCGCGCAACCGGCGGTTTGAGATGAGGCGAACCAGCGGGTCGCCGACCTTGAGGTAGTCGCCGGGTGCGGCGATCTGCACCTCGATGACGCCGTCGACCGGGCTGGTAATCCTTGTCCGGCCTACCCCGTGAGCGGATACGGCGGCGCGGGCACGGGCGGCCATCAGCTGGCTTTTCAGCGCATCGCGCTGGGCGGTTGCATCGTCGCCGGCATTTTTGGAGATGAAGTTTTTGGCGACGAGTTCGTTCTGCCGGGTAACGACGCGCTCTTGCTGTGCCAGCAGAGAGAGCAGACGGGAGATTTCGGCGTGTTCGACCTGATTTTGCCCGGTCGCATCGGTGGCGTCGAGTTCGGCCAGCAGCTGCCCTTTTTTAACTGTCTGCCCCGAGCGGGCATGGATTTTCAACACACGCCCCGGCACTTCCGCCGCGATTTTCGGGTCGATCACCGACTCGAGGGCGCCGAGCGTCGACTCGGTGATCTCAAGCACTTGCACCTTGGCCCGGGTAATTGTGATGAGTGTGGCGGGGGCTGCCAGCTTCTTCTCCACCGGCTTGTCCGAGCAGCCTGCCAGCGATAACAGTGAAATAAGCAGTGAAATAAGAAGGGAAGCACGCAGCCAGGGGAGAAAGCGCCGGGGGAAAGTCACGGCAGCGTGCTTTCGAGGGCAAAGAGCGCCTCAACCGTCTCACGGCGACGTACAAGGTGCGCCTGCTCACCATCAATCATGACTTCGGCTGCCCGTGGGCGGGTGTTGTAGTTCGAGCTCATGGCCATGCCGTAGGCGCCGGCCGACATGATCGCGAGCAGATCGCCGTCCGCCAGCACGAGTGCGCGGCTGCGGCCCAGGAAATCACCCGTTTCGCAGATCGGGCCGACGATTTCCCAATTTTCGGTTGTGCCGCCGTGCGGTGTGACCGGCAGAATATCGTGCCATGCGTCGTAGAGCGCCGGCCGGGCGAGGTCGTTCATGGCTGCATCGACGATGGCAAAATTCTTTACTTCGCCGGGTTTGAGGTACTCAACTCTGGTCAGTAACAGGCCGGCATTGCCAACCAGTCGGCGCCCCGGCTCAAGCAGGATTTTCAGCCCGCGTCCCTGTAGCTTTTGCAGCAATGGGTCGAGATAGGCTTTGACCGTGGGCGCTACTTCATTGCTGTAGCGGATGCCGAGGCCGCCGCCGAGATCAATGTGATGCAGCTGGATATTGACCGCAGCGAGTTGGTCAATGAGCAGCAATATCTTGTCCAGCGCTTCGGCAAAGGGTGCCGGGTCAAGCAACTGTGAACCGATGTGGCAGTCGATGCCGGTGATGTCGAGATTGGGCAGACTGGCGGCATGTTGATAGAGGGCGAGCGCATCCTCGTAGGCGACGCCGAACTTGTTTTCCTTGAGGCCGGTCGAGATATAAGGGTGCGTTTTGGCATCAACGTTCGGGTTGACGCGCAGGCTGATCGGGGCGCGCTTGCCAAGGCGGCCGGCGACTTCATTCAGACGATCCAGTTCGGGGGCAGATTCAACGTTGAAGCAGAGAATGCCGGTTTCCAGTGCGAATTCCATTTCGACGGCGGTTTTGCCAACGCCGGAAAACACCACCTTTTCCGGATCGGCGCCCGCTGCCAAGACACGCTTCAGTTCGCCAGTCGAGACGATGTCAAAGCCAGCGCCAAGGCGCGCAAAGACATTGAGTACCGCGAGATTGGAGTTGGCTTTGACGGCATAGCAAACCAGCGCGTCGACGCCGGTAAGTGCCTGCTGGAATTCGTCGAGCGCTGACTCCAGCACCGAGCGTGAGTACACATAGCAGGGCGTGCCAAAACGGTTGGCAATGTCGGTCAGCGGGAGGGATTCGGCGTGCAGTACGCCATTATTGAGAGCGAAGGCGGTCATCGGGCGGGGTCTTTGGCCGTGTTAAGATCGTTGGAGATTGACGCTGGTCTGGTTTGATCCGGCGCAGCGGCAGTGCTGGCAGATATTGCGGGGGCCACCGGTTTGGGTGGCAGGGTCAGCGGTCCTTTGGTGCCGCAACCGCTGACAAAAGCCAGTACGAATAACACTGAGAGCGCATTGTGGCAACGCATTGGTCGGTAACCCAAAATGAAAAATGGTAGCACAGGATGAATGATAGTGAATTCAACGCGCTTGCTGATGCGGCGCTCAAGAAAATCGAGGCCGGGCTTGAGGCCAGTAACGCTGACCTTGATTTCGAAATGGCCAGCGCTGGCGTACTGGAAATCGAATTCGCCGATGGCAGCAAGATCATCGTCAATCGTCATGGCGCGGCGCAGGAAGTCTGGGTTGCCGCCAAGTCTGGCGGCTTCCATTATCGCTGGGATGGTCATGCCTGGCGTGACACGCGCGACGGCGGCGAGTTGATGGCGGTGCTTTCAAAACTCGCCAGCGCTCAGGCTGGCGAGCCGGTTTTACTCAACTAACGCCGGGGCTAGTCGACGGGCTTGCTGGTCTCATCTTCCGGCGGTGCAGGCGGTACCTCAGCCGGTACGTTTTCCTTAAAGAACAGTTCCTTGGCCGGGCCTTTGCCGTGGCCGGGGGCGTCCACTGCAACCAGTCCTTCCGGTTGTGGCATGAACGATTCCGGAACATCTTTCAGTACTTTGGCCATATAGCCAATCCAGGTCGGCAAGGCGGCCGAGCCGCCAGTTTCGCCATTACCCAGATTCTTTGGCTGGTCGAAACCAATCCATGAACAGGCTGCCACCGTTTGCTGGTAGCCGCAGAACCAGGCATCCACATGGTCGTTGGTGGTTCCGGTCTTGCCTGCCAGATCACGGCGTTTCAGCGTCGCCGATGCGCGGGCTGCCGTGCCGTAGATGGTGACGTCCCGGAGCATGCTATCCATCACATAGGCATTACGCGGATCAATTGCGAGCAGGTTCTCGTTGCCGGCCGGTTCGGGCTGGGCTTGCGCGAGAATCTGCTTTTTCTCGTCCTGAATCTGATGCACGATATAAGGCTGGATACGATAGCCGCCGTTGGCAAAAATGGCGTAGGCGCTGACCATTTGCCAAGGGGTGACTGATCCCGCGCCGAGCGCCATGGTCAGGTAAGGCGGATGTTTCTCGGCTTCAAAGCCAAAATGCGTGATGTAATCCTGCGCGTATTGCACGCCGATCGCCTGTAGAAGGCGGATTGAAACCATGTTTTTGGATTTTGCCAGCGCGGTACGCATGCGCATCGCGCCTTCGTATTTTCCGTCGTAATTCTTCGGCTCCCATGCCTGGCTGCCGGTGACCGATGCCGGGAAGACAATCGGGTCATCATGAACAATCGACGCCGGCGTGAAGCCTTTTTCGAGTGACGCTGAGTAAATAAATGGTTTGAAGCTTGAGCCCGGTTGTCGCCAGGCCTGTGTTGCATGGTTGAATTTGCTGCGATTGAAGTCGAAACCGCCAATCAGCGCGCGTACCGAGCCGGTTTGCGGGTCGACGGCCATGAATGCGGCCTCGGCCTCCGGCATTTGTACGATTAGCCAGTTGCCTTTGTCGTCTTTCTGTACGCGAATCAATGCACCCCTGCGCAGGCGTTTGTTGGGTGGTGCTTTCTCGTCGATCATCCGAGCCGCAAATTTAAGGCCGTCGCCGCTCATCGTGACCAGTTCGCCGCCGCGACGGTAAGCGCGGACCAGCTTGGTATCGGCCTGAAGCACCACTGCCGGTTGCAGATCTTCGGTGCTGCTGATGTCCTGGAGTAGTTCATCAAGGGTTTCATCCTGATCCGACGTTACGTCTTTCATGTCGAGATAGGCTTCGGCGCCTCGGTAGCCATGACGCCGGTCGTAGTCGAATACACCCCGGCGCACGCTGGCGTAAGCGGCTTCCTGATCGGCCTTGAGGATGGTCGTATAAACGCGCAATCCCCGTGTATAGACATCATCCGGGAACTGCTCTGCCGCTATCTGGCGTGCCATTTCAGCAACAAACTCGGCATGGACGGCAAATTCGCTGGCGTCGCGCTTGACGACCAGCGCTTGTTTTAGCGCATCTTCATGTTGTTTGGCGTCAATGAAACCAAGCTCATGCATCCGGCGCAATACATATTGCTGGCGCAGCCGCGCACGTTTTGGATTGACCACCGGGTTGTAGGCCGAAGGTGCTTTGGGCAGGCCGGCAAGCATGGCGGCTTCTGCAACACTCAGGTCTTTCAGCGGTTTTCCGAAATAAATCTGCGCCGCAGCACCGAAACCGTAAGCGCGTTGCCCGAGAAATATCTGGTTAATGTAAAGCTCAAGAATCTGATCCTTGGCAAGATTGTGCTCAATCTTGAACGAGAGCAGTGCTTCGTAAAATTTCCGCGAATAAGTCTTTTCCGATGAAAGAAAGAAATTCTTGGCAACCTGTTGCGTAATCGTCGAAGCGCCCTGACGTTTGCCGCCGCCGATCAGGTTGAAGTAGGCAGCGCGCAGGACGCCAAGGGTGTCAACGCCACCGTGTTGATAAAAACGCTCATCCTCGGCAGACAGAATCGCCTGCTTCATGATGTCCGGCACCTCTTCAATGCGAACTACAGCGCGCCGCTCCTCGCCAAACTCGCCGATCAGGTGGCTGTCGGCGGTATAAACACGCAGCGGAATTTTTGGCCGGTAGTCCGTCAATACCTCCAGCGATGGCAGATTGGGGTAGGTCAGGACGAGAACAATGCCTGCGACAGCCACGAGCATCGCAGCGAGGCCGGCGAGTAATAAAAGCGGATAAAGTATCCAGCGGAGCGCAGTAGGCAAAACAATATCCAGAACTAATGGCGAGTGCGGGATTATAAACGTTGCCCGAAAGCCCTGAAACAGCCGCTGAAAAATAGCTTTACATGCCCAATTCTTGTTGCTAGCATCTAAAGTAGATTATGTATATCTGCGCTAACTACAAATTATTCAAGGGTTTTTTCGGCGAGGGGTAGTGATTTGCAACTTGATCTAACGATCTTTAATCCCAAGGCTCGCGCCCTGATCGGCCTCGATATTAGCTCCTCGGCGGTCAAAATGGTCGAGCTTGCCCTAAATGGGAAGGATGGCTACCGCGTCGAACGCTACACGATTGAAGTGTTGGCGAAGGATGTGGTTTCTGACGGCAATATTGTCAATCTTGAGGCGGCCGCCGAGTCTGTCAAGCGGGCCTGGAAGAAGCTGGCAACCTCCACCAAGTATGTGGCCATCGCATTGCCGGCTGCTGCGGTTATCACCAAGAAAATCATTGTCCCGGCTGGCCAGCGGGAAGAAGAGCTTGAGCTTCAGGTTGAATCCGAGGCTAATCAATACATTCCCTTTGCGCTGGAAGAAGTGAATCTTGATTTCCAGGTGCTCGGTCCCGCGCCTTCCTCGCCGGATGAAATTGAAGTCCTGATTGCCGCCTCGCGCAAGGAAAAAGTCGAAGATCGGGTGGCTGCTGCCGAAGCGGCTGGTTTGAAGCCTGTGGTGATGGATGTTGAGTCCTACGCCGTCCTTGCGGCTTTTGAATTGATCGAGAAGCAGTTCCCGGACGGCGGCAAGGGGCAGATTATCGCGTTGGTTGATGTCGGCGCCAATGTGATGAATCTCACGGTGCTGCGTAACGATCAGCAACTCTACGCCCGTGAACAGGCTTTTGGCGGTAACCAGTTGACGCAGGATATTGCACGCCATTACGGCATGAGTTTTGAGGAGGCGGAAGCTGCCAAGCGCAGCAACAATCTGCCGGATAACTACGAAGCCGAACTGCTTCGACCCTATATTGAAAGTATGGCGCTTGAAGTCTCACGCGCGCTGCAGTTTTTCTTCACCTCAACGCAGTTCAATCAAGTGAATCATATTGTGCTGTCCGGCGGTTGCGCCGTTATTCCGGGCGCAGATGAAGTGATTGCTTCCCGCACCCAGATCAACACGATTGTTGCCAATCCTTTTGCAAACATGGTGCTCTCAGACCGGGTGCGTGCGAAAAACCTTCTGTCCGACGCTTCTTCTCTGATGGTGGCGTGCGGGCTGGCGCTGCGGAGGTTTGACGAATGATACGGATCAATCTTCTTCCGCATCGGGAAGAGAAGCGGAAGGCGAGGCGGCAGCAGTTTTATGCGCTGAGTTGCATGGTGACCATCTTGGGCGGCCTGATCGTCTTCCTTGTTTACTCCGTGATTGCCGGCTATGTGGCCAGTCAGGAAGATCAGAACGTTTTTCTCCGAAAAGAAATTGCCGAACTCGACAAGCAGATTGAGCAGATCAAGCGCCTGAAAGACCAGACACAGGCGCTGCTCTCGCGCAAACAGGTGATCGAGTCGCTGCAGCGGGATCGGGCGGAGCCTGTGCATTTGCTGAGCGAATTGGCGAAACAGATGCCGACGGGTGTTTATCTGCGTTCAGTCAAGCAGGACGGACAGAAAATCAGCCTGAATGGCTTTGCGCAATCGAATGCTCGCGTGTCTGCCCTGATGCGCAATGTGGAAGCATCCCCATGGCTTGAAAAACCGCAGCTGATTGAGATCAAGGCGATTATTCTCGATAAGCGACGTCTCAATGAATTCAGCATGAACATATCACTCAAGCGAGCGCCCGTTCAGGAAGTAGCAAAAACGGTTGCGCCGGCGGAGGTGAAAAAATGAAGCTGCCGACTATCCCGAAGATCAATTTCAAGGAAATTCTTCAGGATTTCCAAACGCTCAATCCCAAAGATGTCGGTATGTGGCCGGTGGTGCCGCGTATTACCGTCTTGCTGGTGCTGTTCGTGTTTATCCTGTTGTGTGGCTGGTGGCTCCTCTGGATCGAGCAGTTTGATACGCTTGACGCCAAAAAGCTGGATGAGGAAAAGCTGAGGGAAGAGTTTATTGCCAAGAAACGCCAGGCGGTTAACCTTGATCTTTACATGCAGCAGTTGAACGAAATGGATCGTTCGTTTGGCGCCCTCTTGAAGCAGTTGCCCAATAAGTCGGAAGTCGAGTCTTTGCTTGTCGAGATCAATCAGGCCGGTATGGGTCGGGGCTTGCAGTTCGAGTTGTTCAAGCCCGGCCAGGAAATCGTCAAGGACTTCTATGCTGAGCTGCCAATATCGGTCAAGTTAACCGGTAACTATCAGGACTTTGGTGCTTTTGCGGGCGATATTGGCCGGTTGTCGAGAATCGTTACTTTGAATAACCTATCCATCTCGATCGGGGCGGCTAAGGACGGCGGTCTGGTGATGGACGCTGTGACCAAGACTTTCCGTTACCTGGACGACGACGAAGTCGCCAAACAGAAAAAAGCCGCACAAGCAGCGCAGGCTGCCAAAGGTGGCAAAAAATGAAAAAACTCTTAACAGCACTCGCTAGTCTTGCGCTGCTGGCCTGCTCGGGCGGCGATCATGAAGATCTGCATCAATGGATGAATGAGGCGTCCAAAGATATTCGTGGAAAAATCCCGCCGTTGCCGCAAGTCAAACCCTACGAGCCGGTGCTTTATGACACCGCCAATTCGATGGACCCCTTTAAGCCAGCCAAAATCGAGGCTGAGCATAAAGAAGGGAGTGGAGGTGGCTTGCAACCGGACTTGAATCGTCCGAAAGAGCCGCTGGAATCGTATCCACTGGAATCGCTCAAGTTTGTTGGGGTGTTTATCAAGAACAAAAACGGCTATGCAATCATTCAGACGGATGGCTCGTTGTTTCAAGTAAAAGTTGGAAACCACATGGGTCAGAATTTTGGCCTCGTTACGAAGATTTCCGAAACCGAAGTTAGCTTGAAAGAGCTTGTGCAAGATGCCGCCGGAGATTGGGTCGAAAGAGTCAGTACCCTGCTGTTGCAGGAAAAGGAGGGGGCAAAGTGAAACGAATCAAACAATACCTGCTGGCAATGGTTGGCTGCTGTCTGTTAGTCGCCACAGCAGCGAACGCGCAAGAAACCAGTGTAGGTGTCAACAGCATTGAGTCAATGAATGTCGTGCAGCAAGCCGGAGCGCTCAGTGTCAAGCTGACATTCAAAAATCCCCTGGCTGGAGTGCCGGCAGGTTTCAGCGTTGCACAGCCAGCGCGCATTGCGCTGGATTTCCCGAATACGACAAACGGTCTTGGCAAGAGTAGCCAGATTTACAATGAAGGCGGGCTTCAGAGCGCCAATATTGTGCAGGCAGAGGGTAGAACGCGTCTTGTGTTCAATTTGACCAAGGCGATGTCTTATGAGGCCAAAATCGAAGGCAAGAGTCTGTTGTTATCTTTTTTGCCCAGCGCTTTGCCGGATGGCGAGGCTCAGCAAGCTGTTAACTTTGCCAAGGCATCCGCTTCGTTGTCAGCGCAAAACAGTATCCGGGATATCGTTTTTCGTCGTGGTAAGGATGGAGAGGCACGAATTACGGTTGATCTGAGTGACGCCAATGCAGGTATTGATATTCGTCAGCAGGGACAGAATTTGCTGGTTGATTTTGTCAAGGTGAATGTACCTGATGCACTTCGCAAGCGGCTCGATGTCACGGATTTTTCAACGCCGGTAACTACAGTAAATACTGTTCAGCAAGGCGCCAACGTCCGAATGACGATTACTCCGCGCGGCCTTTGGGAACACAACGCTTACCAGACCGATAATCAATTCGTTATCGAAGTCAAACCGGTCATCGTGAACCCGAACAAACTGGTACAGGGGACGCGAGGCGGCTACCAAGGCGAGAAATTATCACTGAATTTCCAGAACGTCGATGTGCGGCGTCTGTTGCAGGTGATCGGCGAATTCACCGGCATGAATATGGTGGTGAGCGATTCAGTACAAGGTGC
>CAJBIL010000386.1 GCA_903953145.1 uncultured beta proteobacterium | reverse complement strand
GCTGCTTACTTTCTTCTACCGTCAGATGCCTGAGCTGGTGGAACGTGGTCACATCTACATTGCCCAGCCGCCTTTGTACAAGGTCAAGCACGGCAAGACCGAGCGTTACCTCAAGGATGATCACGAATACAACCAGTTCCTGCTACGCCTCGCGCTTGAGGACGCCGTCCTGACGCCCAAAGCTGGCGCGCAGGAAATTTCCGGTTCAGCCCTCGAAGAATTGTCACGCGAATATCTGCTTGCTGAAGCGGTGATCAACCGCCTCTCGCACATGATTAACCCGCAGGTACTCCACGCACTTATTGATGCCAATCTGAAAATCCAATTAACCGATAAAGCGACGGCAGAAATCAGTGCCGACGCCTTGATGAAGGTGATTGGTAACAAACTGGGTATCCACATTCTTGCACGTTACGACGATGCACACGAGCGCTGGCAGTTGCGTCTGGAGAAAATGCACCACGGCAATCTGAAGATTAGCGTTATCGACGAGGATCTTCTGGTGAGTGGTGACTACGTGCAATTGCGCAAAACTGCTGAGTTGCTGGCGGGGTTATTCGGCACCGGCGGGTTTGTGGCACGTGGTGAAAAGAAGCAGGTCGTCGGCAGTTTTGCTGAAACGATGCGTTGGCTCCTCTCGGAAGTCGAGCGCGGCGTCAGCAAACAGCGCTATAAAGGTCTCGGTGAAATGAACCCGGCACAGTTGTGGGAAACGACGATGGATCCGACGGTTCGACGCTTGCTCAAAGTGCAGATTGAAGACGCGATTGGTGCGGATGAAATCTTCACGACCCTGATGGGCGAGCTGGTCGAGCCGCGTAGACATTTCATCGAATCGAACGCTTTGGCCGCCCGTAATATCGACGTTTAAGTTTGAACTTTATCTGAAGCAAATTCAGGAAACACGATGGAACTTGAACGTCTGCTGCGATCACAAGGTTTTGGTAGCCGTCCGGAATGTCGTTCACTGATTTGTAATGGTCGGGTTACCGTCAATGGTGTGCCTTGTGACGACCCTTATGCCGATTTTCAGCCGGAAGGATTTAGCTTTACCGTTGATGGACAGCCACTGGTTTTTCGGAAACTTGTTTATCTGGCACTCAATAAGCCAGCCGACTACGAGTGTTCGCACAAGCCCAAACACCATCCAAGCGTCTATTCGTTGCTCCCCCGTTTTCTGCTGACCCGTAATGTGCAGGCTGTTGGACGTCTGGATGAGGACACAACAGGATTACTGCTTCTTACTGACGACGGTCAGTTTATCCATACCTACAGTTCACCGAAGAAAAAAATTCCAAAAGTTTACCTGGTTACTGCAAAGCATTCTGTCGATGATTTACAGATTGCAGCACTGTTAGCCGGCGTTCAGTTGAATGATGAGCCATTACCAATTGCTGCCGCTGCTTGTGAAAGGATCTCGGATCACTTGATCCAATTAACGGTGACTGAAGGTAAATATCACTTGGTTAAAAGAATGGTAGCGGCTGCGGGTAATCGGGTTGAAGCACTACAGCGCGTTTCAATAGGTGGTTATTGTCTGCCAGCAAGCTTGCCGATTGGCGAGTGGTTGTGGCTGGAGGCGGATGATCTGGCGCAGTTAGCCTGTGTCGGATAGTCTTTTGTAAGTGCCTAGCCTTATTGTATTTGCCTAAAAATCGGGAGACTATCGTGCAGCAAGTTTTGATTATCGTCCATGCGCCCGCCTATGGCAGTGAACGGATGCTCAGTGCTTTGCGACTGGCGACAGCAATTCTTTGTCAGGAAATTGAAACTGTCAGCCTGCACATTTTCATGATGTCTGATGCCGTAACGGTGGGTTTGCCCAATCAGCCGGATGCTGTTGCCGGTGGTGGTTTGCAACAGATGATTGAAGGTTTACTCGAGCATGGGGCACAAATCCGTCTTTGTAGAACTTGTGCGGTAGCTCGCGGGCTTGCTGACCTTGCCTTTATTCGTGGCGTAAGTATTGGCACGCTTGCCGAGCTTGCAGAGTTAACGCTGTCGGCCGACAAGGTAATTACCTTCTAACGCTGCGATGACACTCACCGAACTCCGCTACATCGTTACCCTCGCTCGTGAACGTCATTTTGGACGGGCGGCAGATAAATGCCATGTCAGTCAGCCGACTTTATCAGTTGCACTGAAAAAAGTGGAGCAGCGGCATGGCATCACCCTCTTCGAACGCTCCTCGGCAGAAGTTCGATTAACGCCTCTTGGCCAACTGGTTGCCTTGCAGGCGGAACGGGTGCTCGAAGAATTTGGCAAGCTCAAGGAAATCGCTACACAGGGGCAGGACCCGCTGGTTGGTCCATTGCGCCTGGGCGTTATCTACACCATCGCCCCCTATTTGTTACCGCGGTTGATTCCCGCACTGCATGTTCGCGCACCTCGCATGCCGATGTATCTGCAAGAAAATTTTACCGTGAGCCTGGCTGAGCAATTACGTCGTGGCGACCTCGATGTAATTGTCGTTGCGTTGCCATTCGCAGAACCGGGCGTGGTATTTCGTCCGGTCTACGACGAACCTTTTCGAGTCGCACTCCCCGCCGGTCACCCGCTGGCTGCACAGAGGACGATTGAACCCGGCCAGATTGCCGCAGAGAATCTTTTGTTGCTCGGTAACGGCAACTGCTTTCGCGACCAGGTCGTGCAAAGTTGTCCGCATCTTTCAACGCCCGGTGGCGCCGAAGGTGCGCTTGAGGGCAGTTCGCTTGAAACGGTTCGGCACATGGTTGCCAGTGGTGCTGGAATGTCAGTGGTGCCTGCCTCGGCCGCAGAAAGTTGGCCTCAGAATAGCCCGCTATTGAATCTTCGCCCCTTTACTGACCCTGCACCATTCCGCCGAGTTGTGATCGCCTGGAGGGCCTCTTTCCCGAGGCCTCAGGCGATTGATGTTTTGCGGGCCGCGATTTTAGATGCACCACCTGATGGTGTTATTGTTCTCTGATAGCGAAGAGCTATTCATTGGATTGATACAATTAATTTGTGTGTAGCTGTTTTATCGTCTAATTTGCTTCTGTGGCAAACATGTTTTTTACGAGGAAAAAATCATGGCAAGCAAAATCGATATCGGCATCAGTGAAAAGGATCGTAAGAAGATTGCAGAAGGTCTGTCGTGCCTGTTGGCGGACAGTTACACGCTTTATCTTAAAACACATAATTTTCACTGGAATGTTACCGGCCCGATGTTCCAGACTTTGCATCTGCTTTTTCAGGCGCAATATACAGAGTTGTGGGGTGCCCTTGATATCATTGCTGAAAGAATTCGTGCGCTTGGTTATCCAGCACCAGGTTCTTATAAGCGTTTCGTCGAGCTGTCCTCCATACCGGAAGAAGATGGTGTACCCAAAGCGATTGATATGATCAAGCAACTTGTATCAGGGCAGGAGGCGGTTGCCAGAACAGCGCGGAAGGTTTTTCAGGTTGTCAGCAAAGCCAACGATCAGCCAAGTGCTGATCTGCTCACGCAGCGCATGGAAGTTCATGAGAAAAATGCATGGATGCTGCGTAGCTTGCTGGATGAGTAGTGATGATGCTTTAGAATATTCTGCGCGTTCCACGTGAAACAAAAAAGCTGCCAAAAGGCAGCTTTTTTGTTCTTTAAGCCGCAGCTTTTTTGCGGGTTTTGGGCGCTGCCTTTTTCTTCTCGGCAGGTTTCTCTTCTAGTGATGCAGTTGTAGCCTTGGCAGTTTTAGCAGCAGGCTTGGTTTTTGGTTCACGTTTTTCAAATTCGAAAACGACTTTCCCATCAGCACCACGAACAAGGAAAGCCGAAAATTTTCGGCGGGTACGTGATGAGATGAATTCTTTGAGAAGGTCGGTGCGACCGGTTACAAGTAGTTTTTGCATCTGCTCGGGTTCGACCGGCTGTTGCAGGATCACTTTTCCTGAGCGGAAATCACAGTTCTTGTCGGGACCTACTGATTTTTCGCAAACGTAAGCCATGCCATGTTCAAATACACTTGCCTTACATTTTGGACAACTCCCCAGGCTTTCCTGGCCTGAAAAATCAACCGGTTCAGCATTGCCGTCCTCGCCGACAGCGCCCTGGCCAAAATCGAATTCTGGCGCATTATCGGCGTTGAGTTTGATGATGGCGTTAAAAGGTCGTCCCATTTTGTTGCGAAATCCGGTGAGCGGGCCAATTTTCCGTTCAGTCAGTAGCTCCTCGATTTCAACGGCTTCAAACTGGCGGCTGGCAACGATTTTCCAGAGTGAAAATTCGCATGCCTGACACTGGAATTTTTTGTAGGTTTCCTTAATCAAGCCGCCGCATTTCGGGCAGTGCGTGCTTAATTCACCAAAATCACCCGGGATAGTGTCACTGTCGAAAGTTTTAGCGCGGTCGACGATGTGCTGCGTCATTGCCGCAATTTCTTTCATGAACGCATCGCGCGACATCTCGCCGCGCTCCATGCGTGCGAGTTTCCACTCCCAATCGCCTGTCAATTCTGCCGCAGTCAGCTCAGGGATGCCCAAACCATTGAGCAGCGTCATCAGTGAGAATGCTTTTGCTGTGGGTTGCAACTCACGCCCCTCGCGATGGAGATACTGCTCTCCGATCAGGTTCTCGATGATCTGCGCACGTGTTGCCGGCGTGCCGAGACCGCGGCCAGCCATCGCGGCGCGCAACTCTTCGTCATCCACCGTTTTGCCGGCACCTTCCATTGCGGAAAGCAGCGTTGCTTCAGAGTAGCGTGCGGGCGGTTTGGTCTGGTGTGCGTTAAGCAGCACTTCGTCAGCCTTGATTTTTTCTTTTGCCTGTACTGGTACGAGGTTGCCTTCGTCGCCTTCCTGCCCTTCACGGCCATAGACGGCCAGCCAACCCGGGTTGACCAGCACCTTGCCTTCGGTTTTGAAGGGTTCATTTTCAACACGGGTAATGCGCGTGGTGATCATGTACTCGGCGGCCGGGTAAAAAACCGCAAGGAAGCGCTTGACCACCATGTCGTAGAGCTTTTGTTCCGGTTCGGAGAGCTGCTTGGGAGCCTGCAAGGTCGGAATAATGGCGAAGTGATCGGAGATCTTTGCGTTATTAAAAATGCGTTTGTTCGGCAGCACCCAGTTGCGTGCCAAAATCTGGTGCGCGAAAGGGGAATAGCGGGCGATGGCCGTCTCGTCGTGACCCTTGCCAACCCCTTCACCGGTCAGCATGGTGAGTGTTGCCTTGACGGTTGGCAGGTAGTCTTCCGGCAGTGCGCGCGCATCGGTACGCGGGTAGGTCAGCACCTTGTGCTTTTCGTACAGCGCCTGTGCCAGACCGAGCGTCGATTTTGCCGAAAAGCCGAAGCGGCTGTTGGCCTCACGTTGCAGGCTGGTCAGGTCGTACAACAGGGGGGAGAGCTGCGTTGAGGGTTTGGCTTCTTCGCTGACTTCGCCGGACTTGCCTTGGCATTTCTGTTGAATGGCTTGGGCGCGGTTTTCGTCCCAGAGACGGTCGGCGCGGGCATGCTCGTCGTCGTCCTTGCCCTTGTAGTTTTCGTCGATCCATTTTCCGCGGTATTCACCGGCCGCGCAGGCAAATACACCCTCAACTTCCCAATAGTCGCGGGGCTTGAACTTGCGTATCTTGTCTTCGCGTTCGACCATCAGTGCGAGCGTCGGGGTCTGAACGCGACCGACGGTCGTCAGGTGAAAACCGCCCGTTTTCGAGTTAAACGCCGTCATGGCGCGCGTGCCGTTGATACCGACCAGCCAGTCGGATTCTGAACGGCAGACGGCGGCATCGGCCAGTCCCTGCATGTCAGCACCGGCACGAAGGCGTGAGAATCCGTCCTTGATCGCCTGCTGCGTCATCGACTGCAGCCAAAGCCGTTCAACCGGTTTGCCACTCTTGGCGTGCTGGGCAATGTAATTGAAGATCAGCTCACCTTCGCGGCCCGCGTCGCAGGCATTGATCAGGCTAGTGACGTCCTTGCGCTTGATCAGTTTGGTCAGGAGTTTCAGGCGGGATTCTGACTTTTCAATCGGCCGCAATGCGAAATGAGGGGGAATAACCGGTAAGTGAGCGAATGACCACTTTCCGCGTTTAACCTCGTATTCCTCGGGGCAGGCTAGTTCAAGCAGGTGGCCGACGGCCGACGAGAGCACACAATTGTCGCTCTCAAAATAGTCGTCGTGCTTGGTAAAGCCGCCAAGGGCGCGCGCAATATCAGCGGCGACGGAGGGTTTTTCGGCAATGATCAGCTTCTTGCTCATGGTGTTTATTGAGCCCGGGGGACTAGGGTTAAATTAAGGCAAAAGGGAATGATGCTGCGGGGCATGATAAGAGTACAGGATGCAGCTTGGCAAGCAACGCTGTGATATCTACGGGTAAATGTCGAAATTGTTAAAGCATTGTCTGGCGGACAATTTCAGTGCAACAGTTCAGGGTCTGCATCGTAAAGCAGTTCTTCAACAATGAGCGGTTCAAGATCCTGATCCCGGCTCCACAAAACCATCAGCACAATGATCTTGAACCTGGCCAGAGGAACAGGATCGTCGTTTAGACACATCCCGCGTTCGACTATCAGTTCGCGAAGCATGGGTGTGACAACGCCCGCCAGTTCGAGAAAAATGATGAAATTAAGGCATTCAACACCCAGTTTTTTTTGTTCATCCTCGGTGTAGATTCTTTGTGCGCGGTGGTCGCTTGTGAATTCGGTAATACTTACTGTCTTCAGTTCTCTTAGCCAGTCAAGCGCTACTGAAACTTCTTCTGCTTCAAAGCCAATCGCTGTCAGCTTGCGCATTAGCGTAGCCGGTTTTGGGTGTGCTGCCAGGTCGTAGTAATTCTCGAAGAGATAAACGAGGACATCAATCATGTGAATACGGTACGCCATTCATTCAGTTGACAATAGTCGCTGGTAGCGGCCGCCAGCAAGGCTAGCGACCCGACCTTCAAGCTCAAGGTGGAGCAGCATCACGGAAAGCACATCAGCCGTCAAGCCGGACCTTCCGGCGAGCTCATCCAGGCTAAATGGGTCGAAACCCATCGCAGAGAGTAGTTCGTTGGCCGGTTCGTTCGCCGATTCATTTGTTGTCTCGCCATCAATTGTATTTGTGCTGGGCTGTGACGACCTAGAGTCACCCCAGCGCAGTTCTTCGAGAACATCTTGTGCTGTTTCAACCAGTTTGGCGCCCTGTTTAATCAGCTTATGGCAACCGCGTGACTGGGGGGAGTGAATCGAGCCCGGGATGGCGAATACTTCTCTACCCTGTTCGGCGGCTAGCCGGGCAGTAATCAGAGAGCCGCTTTCTACTGCTGCCTCAACCACTAGAACGCCACGCGAAAAGCCCGAGATCAGACGATTGCGGCGGGGGAAATTGGCCGCTGAAACGGGTGTAGCGAGCGGAAACTCAGAGACAATCGCACCCTTGGCAGCGATTTCCAGCGCCAGGTCGCGATTGCGTGCGGGGTAAATACGATCAATACCTGTGCCAATGAAAGCCACGGTATCCCCGCCTGCGGCCAGTGCGCCACGATGCGCTGCGCCATCAACACCCAGTGCCAGACCGCTGGCAATTACCAGACCGGCCTCGGCAAATGCCGCCGCAAAGCGTTCCGCATTCTGGAGACCTTGTGGCGTTGCGTTGCGACTACCGACAATTGCCAGCGCCGGCCGATTGAGTAAATCGATACGTCCGCGAACATAAATCAGTGTCGGTGGATCGGGTAGTTCAAGCAAATATTGAGGATATTCGGCATCTGCCAGTGTGATGATGTGCTGTCCATCGGCTCCTGACCATTCAAGCGCAGCCGAAACGGCGGTCTGATTATCCGTGTCCAGAAGTCGGCTGGTGGCTTTTTCACCGATGACGCCGCGCAAGGCGCTGTACCCGGCACTAAAGACAGTTTCGGGTAAGCCAAAAGCGGCCAGCAGCTTGCGTTGCGTTTCGCCGCCGATACCGGAGATCAGCGTCAGTCGCAGCCATGAGGCAAGCGACTCAGCGTTGGTCATGTGTATGTGTCTTAGGGCGTACGAACGTGGTCATTGACCACGGCAGAGCCTTCGGACTGCATCACCAGCGCGTAGGAAATCCGCTCAAAGGCGCGGAAGATGAAAACGAGTCCGTAGCGCTCCTCCGGCACTTTGACGCTTTCCTTGCGGCCGTTTTCGTCACGTTGAACAACAACGCGGTTACGTTGCAGGGCGAGAACGTGTCCCACTTCAATACCGTTTTTTGTTCCCTGATTCAGCGAGACGATGGAGAATTTACCGGCTTCATTGACTCCGCCATAAACCGAGACGATCCGCCCATCAATGTTTTGTTCCGGCTTGTGCGGGACGTAATTGAACAATGGTGGCGGGGCTTCCGGCAGGAGGCGATCACCACGGCCAATTTCTTCCTTGACCGTCAGAATTTCGAATGTTGCCGGGTCGCCAGGTTCGGTTTGTCTGGCAGTGCCGAGATAGAACGCTTCGTAGCCCAGGGTTTCTTTTGTTTCAGGGTCTGTCATGGCGCGACCCTTGCGATAAACCTGCCATCTTTCCTTGGTTGAGTCTGCGTTGGAGATGTAAGCCAGATCACCGTTTGCCAGAAAAACGCGATCCTGCTGGGTTGCAACGATACGCGCTGCATTGTCGAGGCCATCTGCCTCAACAATCAGGGGTGCCGACAGGAAAGGATTGATTACGTTGGGCGAAATGCTGGGAATCGCCTGCTCAAGCTGCTCGGAATAAACTTTTGGCTGAAGCTTGGCATCCTGTTTGCTGAGACGCGGATTTCCATCTGCATCGCGATCCAGAACAATCACATCGCCAGGAAATATCCGGTGCGGATTTTTGATCTGTTCGCGGTTCATGCGCCATACTTCCGGCCAGCGCCAGGGTTCCTTGAGGAATTTTCCGGCAATTCCCCAGAGTGTGTCACCGGGTAGCACAACGTGCCGCGCGGGCGGGTTATCAACAAGCTGGAGCGGTTGGTCGGCAGCGCTGCACAAGGTTGCAGCCAAAGCCAAAATAAGCGCGGATATAATGCGAATCATCGGGTTGTCCTCATGCGAGCGGTGGGCGATGTTCGGGGGTACCGATTTGGAAACTCCTGATCCGGAGGCGGGTCAAATTAACTGACTGAAACACGCTGACTGATCTGATTTTCCGGTTTTTTTGCACGCGTTCTGGTATTCAGGTTGGCGTACAATGAGGTGCTTAAACACCAAATTTTCGCCGTTTTTCAAGATATTACGCTCGATTCTGCACGTAATTACTACTTCGATCAAGTTTTTTATGCCGCTACTACCAATACTCCGCTTTCCTGATTCCCGGTTGAAAAAAATTGCCACACCGGTCGAAAATATTGATGACAACATTCGCCGTCTGGCGCGTGATATGGCTGAAACCATGTACGAAGCGCCCGGGATTGGACTCGCTGCCACGCAGGTTAACGTGCACAAGTGTGTGATTGTTATCGATGCTTCCGAAGCCAGGAACGAGTTGCTGGTGCTGATCAATCCGCAGCTCGTCGAGTGCGATGGCGTCCAGGTTTGTGAGGAGGGCTGTTTGTCGGTGCCTGGTATTTACGACAAGGTCGAGCGTGCTGAGCATGTGGTTGTCCGTTTTCTCGATCTTGAGAGTAATGAGCAGGTCGTCGAGGCTGAGGGTTTGCTCGCGGTGTGTATCCAGCACGAAATGGATCACCTGCAAGGCAAGGTATTCGTAGATCACCTCTCGCAATTGAAGCAAACCCGGATCAAGGCAAAGCTTGCCAAACAGGCGCGGATTACCGCATGAAAGTGATTTTTGCGGGAACGCCCGAGTTCGCGGCGCAGGCTTTGCAGGCCATTATTGATGCTGGTCATCAGGTTTCGCTCGTTTTGACCCAGCCGGATCGACCTGCCGGAAGGGGGTTGGCGATGCAGGCATCGGCCGTCAAGCAGTGTGCTCAGGCTGCGGGTATTGAAGTTTTCCAGCCTGTCTCGCTCAAGGATGCGGCAACGCAGGCGCGTATTTTGGCTGTAGGTGCGGACATCATGGTGGTTGCCGCCTACGGTTTGATTTTGCCGCAGGCCGTCCTGGATATGCCGCGACTGGGTTGTATAAATATTCATGCGTCTTTGTTGCCTCGCTGGCGGGGGGCTGCGCCGATTCAGCGGGCGATTCTTGCCGGTGACAAGGAAACCGGCGTTTGCATCATGCAAATGGAGGCGGGGCTTGATACCGGTCCAATTCTTTCGTCGGCAGCCTTGTCAATTACAAATGACGATACTTCGCTGACCTTGCACAACAAGTTGGCCAGCCTTGGTGCGCAATTGATTGTTGATGCACTTGCTCGATTGCCCTTGTCTCCTTGCCTTCAGCCGACGGCAGGCGTGACTTACGCGGACAAGATCGGCAAGTGTGAGGCGGCGCTTGACTGGCGACAGCCGGCTGTCGATTTGAAGCGACACGTTCAGGCTTTCAATCCTTTTCCTGGCGCATTTTCCAGTCTGGCTGGCAGCACACTCAAGATCTGGGCCGTCGAGTTGAGCGAATTAGCCGAAGAGGGCGCAGATCGTTGCGAGCCAGGAGTCGTACTGGCCGTGGATAAGCGCGGGATTGTCGTGGCCTGCGGCGAGGGTGCGCTGCTGCTGGTTGAATTGCAGAAGGCCGGCGGCAAGCGACTGCCGGTCAAGCAGTTTCTGGCTGGGACGCCGGTGTTGGCGGGGCATCGTTTTACGTTGCCTTCTGCTTGAATTTTTTCGTAACTTCCCCATCTAACGTTTCGACAAGCCGGCAATTTTGCCGAAACGGAGGTTACTTCGATGTTGGGTAATTGGCTCAAAACATCCATTCTGATGGCCGCTATTCTGGCGCTATTCGGCGTTATCGGGGCAATGCTTGGCGGTTCATCGGGAATGCTACTGGCGCTGCTCTTTGGTGGCGGCATGAATATTTTTGCCTACTGGTTTTCCGATAGCATGGTACTGAAAATGTACGATGCAAAAGAAGTCGACGAAGCCTCCGCGCCGCAGTTTTATAACATGGTCAAAGAGTTGGCGCAGCGCGCTGGCTTGCCAATGCCGCGGGTGTACCTGATCAACGAGGCGCAGCCAAATGCATTTGCTACCGGGCGTAATCCGGAACATGCGGCAGTGGCTGCAACAACCGGCATCCTGCAACTTCTCTCAGCACGTGAAATACGCGGCGTAATGGCGCATGAACTGGCGCATGTACAGCATCGCGACATCCTGATCTCGACCATTTCGGCAACGATGGCGGGTGCTATTTCGGCACTTGCCAACTTTGCCGTATTTTTTGGCGGGCGTGATTCGGAAGGGCGCCCAGCCAATCCGCTGGCTGGAATTGCCGTTGCGCTGCTTGCCCCCTTAGCCGCCGGGCTGATTCAGATGGCTATTTCACGAGCCCGCGAGTTTGAAGCAGATCGCGGTGGCGCTGAGATTAGTGGTGACCCACATGCGCTAGCCGATGCCCTGACAAAAATCGACGCCTACGCGCGCGGGATTCCGATGGCGACCGCTGAGGCGCATCCTGAAACCGCTCAGATGATGATCATGAACCCGCTCTCCGGCGGCGGTTTGCGCGGTCTTTTTTCCACGCATCCGGCAACCGAGGCGCGCGTTGCAAAATTACGCGCTTTGGCGGTCCGCTAATCCTGCCGGAAATTCGGGGTGCTTCTAAGCGCGGTCTGGTTTCACGTGGAACATGCGTTCACATAAAACGATTCTTCTCTTTTCACCTATTTTTTCAGCAGGCGTTGCAGCAGGAATGCGAGTCGGTAGCCTGCTTCGGCGATGCGTTGCCGGGCAACTTCCTGCGCCCGCTCGTTAAATTCGGGTGTGATTTCGGGGGTCGGGTTGGTGCGGTTCGTGTCGTCAGGATATGCGTTGTGCGCCGCGATTTGCCAGCTTTCCTCGATCCAGTGACTGATTGTGCCAACCGGTGGTGGTCGCGGATGTGCTTCCATGATGGCATTGCCGGCCTGTTCCAGTCGCTCGCCGCGTAACCACGGCGGGCCTGGGAGGTCGTCCCAGTAGGCGTGCAGGTTCATCGTAGCCAGACGCGGGTGGAACGGGGTTGCAATGGTCAGCGCATTGCCGCCATCGTCGCTTTGGCCTTCCCGGTCATAGCGGCTGACTACATGCAGTGGTTGGTGCGCGTCCGCTACCAGATGGATCAGCCAGGGCAGGGCATAAATGCGTTGCAGATCGTCGTTGCTACGCATGACTTCAATCAGTTCGGCGAGTCGCCCGTCCAGTTGGCCGGTCACCTCTTTCGGTGAATGGCTGGGTAACGGGGCGAGCGGTCGGTTGATGTAATGCCATTGCCGGTGGCGGGCGCGGTCGGAAAATCCGCGGATGGGCGCCGTTGTTTCGTTTTCGCTATCGTGGAAACGTCTGTCGCTCTTGATGTCGTCCGGCCAGGTTGATGCTTCGAGAAAGGCGGCAAGTGCGGGCGGCGCATTTTTAGCGCGCTTAAGCCAATGTTCATGATCGGGGTGCTGAAGCAGCAGACCTTCGACCTTTTTACGCGTTACCTCGTCCATTTTCTGCCACGCGATATAGGCGCTCAGACGATGCCCCGCCGCATTCCAGGCGATTGCTGGTGCTGCCTGGAGCAAGAGAATGGTCGATAAAGCAAGCAGTATGGATGGTCGGATCATATCCGGCAGCCGGCGAGAATCATCGGCGATCCAGCCGGATATCGTCCTGTGAGGCAGGGTCTTCGAGCGGCTCAAGGTGCGTAAATACCGTGATGTAGGGTTGTTCGGCACGAATGGTGGCCTCCAGATCCTCCAGCAAGTCGTGGCCGCGCTGTACCGTCCAGGCGCCTGGCACGAGAACATGAACCTCAACAAAGCAGCGCGCCCCCGCCTGCCGGGTACGCAGCGCGTGAAAATCAATACCTTGCGACCGGTAGCTATCGAGTATGGCGACGATAGCCCGATGCTGTTCCGGTGGTAATGCAGTATCCATCAGTCCATCTGCCGAGCGCTGCACCAAGCGCCAGCCAGTCCAGATGATATTGGCGGCGACCAGCAGGGCAAGTACCGGGTCAAGCCATAACCAGCCCGTCAGGGCAACGGCGCCGACCCCAACAATCACACCGGCCGAAGTCCATACATCGGTCATCAGATGGTGCGCATCCGCCTCCAGGGTGATCGAACGGTGCTGGTGGCCGGCAGCGAGCAGGATGCGGGCGGTGACCAGGTTAATGATCGAGGCGATTACCGAAACGGCAAGGCCGATGCCGACTTGTTCGATGGGTTGTGGATGCAGCAGGCGCTCAATGGCCGTCACCCCGATAGCGATTGCGGCAAGCAGGATCAGTAAGCCTTCAAAGCCGCTTGAAAAATATTCAGCCTTGCCGTGACCGTATGCATGGTTCTCGTCCGCCGGCTGGGCAGCGAGATTTAGCATAGCCAATGCCATCACCGCACCGGCCAGATTGACCAGCGATTCGAGTGCATCCGAGAGTAGGCCGACTGAGCCGGTCAACCACCAGGCCATGCTTTTCAGGGCAATTGTCGACAGTGCGGCAGCAATCGACAGCCAAGCATAACGTTTGAGTAATGGGGAGATCATGTGCGCATTATCGCCGCCTGCGGCCGATACCGCATCATCATCATGCTAAACTCGTTGCATCAGAGACTACCGCGAAGTACCGCCTTGCCTGCCAATTCATCTTCAGCTGACATCCCCCGATCACGATTTGCCCGGGTTCGCAAACCGGCCGGGGAGGCGGCGCTGGCAGTTGCCTCGTTGCCCGCCGATTCGCTCGGCTGGAGTTTTTTACTGGCAGCGCGCGCAGTTGCTGCTGTCCGCGATGGAAAAAGTCTGACCGAAGCGCTGCTCGCGCTTGGCAAGGAGGCGTCGGCCGCTCGCGCAGCGGCTCAGGATGCGGCCTACGGTGTTTTGCGCCGGCATGCGCTGGGTGACTTCATTCTTGGCCGTTTGCTCGAAAAGCCCTTAACGCATGGTGCCACTCATGCACTGCTGCTGGTCGCGCTCTATCGTCTTGAAACCCGTCCGGAGGCAGCACACACGGTTGTTGATCAGGCGGTTATTGCTGCGGGCGAGCTGGCCGGTGGCGTATTCAAGGGGCTGGTGAATGGCGTCTTGCGCAATTTCCTGCGCCAGCGCGAGGCGCTGTTGGCAGCTGCAGCTAACGATGACGAAGCCACGCAGCAGCACCCACGGTGGTGGCTTGCCCGCTTGCGCCGTGCCTATCCGCAGGACTGGCAACAGATTGTGGCGGCGGGTAACAGTCAGCCGCCGATGATGTTGCGGGTTAATCAGCGACAGCTTACGCCAGCCGGATACGCTGCCCGGCTTGAAGCCGCCGGCCATTCTGTACGACTTGTTGGCGAGAGTGCATTGCACCTGAACAAGCCGGTACCGGTCGATGCGTTGCCCGGTTTTTACCAGGGCCTTGTTTCAGTGCAGGATGCCGGTGCTCAGCGAGCTGCTGTGCTGCTTGATCCGGCAGAGGGGGCTTATGTGCTCGATGCCTGTGCTGCCCCTGGCGGTAAATCGGCGCATTTGCTCGAGCGCTGCAATATCGATCTGTTGGCACTCGATATCGATGCCACGCGTACCCGTCGAATTGAAGAAAATCTGCAGCGCCTGGGACTAAGTGCCAGCGTGCGCGTGGCTGATTGCAGCAAACCGGAGCAATGGTGGGATGGCCGGTCGTTCGATGCAATCCTGGCGGATGTCCCTTGCTCGGCGTCGGGCGTTGTCCGTCGCCATCCTGACATCAAGTGGTTGCGCCGCGAGGGCGACATCCGTCGCTTTGCGCTGACGCAGACCGCCATTCTTGATGCTTTGTGGCCCTTGCTGAAGCCGGGGGGCAAGCTGCTTTACGCAACCTGCTCGGTTTTCCCTGAGGAAAATGGTGCCCAAATCGACGCCTTTCTGGTTCGACAGCCGGGTGCCGAGCGCTTGAATGAGGTGCAACTGCTGCCTCAGGAAGAACACGACGGATTTTATTATGCGTTGTTGCGGAAAGCTTTTTAGAGCGCTCTCCTGTGGTTTTGCGCTGCTGCTGGCGACGCTGGCAGTGCAGGCCGGTGAGATTGAAATTCGTGATCCGCAGCTTTCTGCGGATGAAGACAGCTATATTCTTGCCGCTGATTTTGTCATGGATTTCAATGCCCGGCTCGAAGAAGCGGTGACCAAAGGGGTGGTGCTTTATTTCGTTACAGAATTCGAGCTGACGCGGCCGCGCTGGTATTGGCTGGACGAGAAAGTTGTCAGTCGCAGCCAGACTTTTCGCCTCTCGTATCACGCGCTGACCCGGCAGTACCGTCTGTCGACCGGCGCATTACATCAGAGTTTTGATACGCTTGATGCTGCGTTGCGTCAGTTGGCCCGACTGCGCAACTGGAGCGTGCTCGACAGGGGATCCGTCAAGGCTGACGAAACCTATCTGGCCAGCCTGCGTTTGCGTCTGGACCTTTCGCAAATGCCAAAAACCTTCCAGGTCACGGCAATTGCCAACCGGGACTGGAATCTGGCCTCCGACTGGGTGCGCTGGAGCGTTGTCCCCGGCGAAGGGAAAACGGCCGTAGTGTCGGGCGAGAGCAAATGAAATATCTCGTCATCGCCGGTGCCTCATTTGGCGCCATCCTGCTTTTCCTGCTTGCCTCGGCGAGTGCCAATACCGCCCTCTTTGCCCGCCACTATCCCTGGCTACTTGGCCTTAATGCTTTGGTCGCACTTTCACTGCTTGGCTTGCTCGGCTGGCAATTGCGCTCTCTCTGGCGCGATCACCGGGCCAAGGTTTTCGGTTCGCGGCTGAAGTTACGTTTGATGCTGATGTTCGGGCTGATGGCGGTGTTGCCCGGTGTTCTCGTTTACGCCGTGTCGGTACAGTTTGTGACCAAGAGCATTGAAACCTGGTTCGACGTGCGTGTTGAAACGGCGCTTGAATCCGGCCTCAATCTTGGACGAAGCGCACTTGATTATCTACTTGCCGATCTGTCCGACAAAGGGCGTGGCATGGCGCTGGAGCTGGCCGATCATCCCGACCCGCAGCGTCGCGCACTGCTTAATCGCTTGCGCGAACAAAGTGGCGTGCAGGCAGCCGCTTTATTCACCACCGACGGGCAACTGCTGGCCAGTTCGACTGGCGATCTTTCTTCGCTGTTGCCGCCAATCCCCTCGGCGGCACAG
>CAJBIL010000385.1 GCA_903953145.1 uncultured beta proteobacterium | reverse complement strand
CGCAGGTCAAGGTAGCGTTCGCAGGTCTGGCGCAGGTAGGCCATCACCGTCGGCATGTCTTTCAGATAGCCGTCCTTGCCGTCGCGGTGGCAGAGGCGGGCGAAGATGCCGAGCACCTTGAGTTGGCGCTGCGCGCCCATCCACTCGTAGTCGCGGTAGAAGTCGTGGAAGTCGGCGTGTACTGCCAACCCGGCCTTGCGCGCCATTTCCCAGTAGCGGATGACAAAATCGAGCTCCTGATCTTCTTCCCAGTGGATATACGCGTCGCGATAGAGTGAGGCGAGGTCGTAGGTGATCGGGCCAAAAACAGCATCCTGGAAGTCGAGGATGCCGGGGTTGGCCGGGAATGTGGTCTCTCCGCTTTCACCGCAAACCATCAGGTTGCGCGAGTGGTAATCGCGGTGCACGAAAACTTGCGGCTGCGCCAGATTGTTGGCGAGGATCTTGTCGAACACCAAGCGCAGAGTGGCCTGCTGGGTTTCGTCGAGCGTGATGCCGAGGTGTCGGACAACGTACCAGTCGGGGAAGAGTCGTAGTTCGCGGTCGAGTAGCGCACGGTCGTACTCGGGCAGCACGCCGGGCCGGCTGGCACGCTGGATGGCGACCAAGGCAGTATTGGCGTCGCGGTAAAGTTTGGGCGCCGTTGATGCATCAAGCGCGCTCAGGTAGGTGGTGTTGCCGAGGTCGGAGAGCAGCAGGAAGCCTTGCGTCAAATCTTCAGCATAAACCACCGGTACGTGCACGCCGGCATCGTGGAGCAGGGCAGCAACCTTGAGAAACGGGCGGCAATCTTCCTGCTCGGGCGGGGCATCCATGATGATGCGCGTTGTGCCATCGGGCAGTGTGGCGCGGAAATAACGCCGGAAACTGGCATCGGCCGAAGCCGGTTCAAGTTGATATTCCTGCCCGGGGAATTCTTGTGCGAGGTGGCTCGTTAGCCACTGACGCAGCAGCGCGGTACGCGGCATGCCGCTTCTCCTTGGGTGATGGTGCTAAAATGCTGCGATTTTACCACTCGCCCTGCGGGCTGTTGCGCTGTCGGGAGAACCATCAATGCTGCAATACCCCCGTAAAAAATCACAGACGCTTGCCGACCCAGACCAATCGCTGAACCAATCGCCGACGAACCAATAGCCAAAACTCCCGGATGACTCCTTTTTTTCGACGCAAGCCGCTGGCAGTTCTGATCTGCTGTGGTTTTGCCGGCAGCTTTGCCGGCGGCCTCGTCCTTGAGACGCAGGCGGCAGAGCCTCTCCGCGTCGACCCGGTGCTGCTTGGCCTGCCGCCGATCAAGCCGGCCGAGGCGCCTTTGCCAGCCAAGCCCGCTGCCGCCGAGGTGAAGCCGGTGCAAGCACCGACGCTTGATGTTGTGCCAATTGCACCAATTGCACCTGCCTTGCCGGTTGCTGAAGAAGTTGTCGTTGCGCCTTCGCCAGTCGTCGTGCCTGCCCCAAAAGCAGCCAAAGCGCCGAAGGCGTCGCCTGAGCAAATTCCTGCGCGCGCTGTTGCGCCACAGACCCCCCCCGCAGTGCTCACCCCTTCGCCGGTGCCGGCGCCCGCACAAATCGTTTCACCGGTTGTCGCTCTGCCGGCACGCGATCCGGGCGTGAGTGAACGCGAAGCTTCTTCGGTGCAGAAACAGCAAGCGCAGTCGCCTGCGCCGGTCGTTACGCCTCTGCCTGCACATGCCGTTGTCACTACTGCAGCTGTAGCGCCGGTTATTGCCACTGCGGTTAATTCGCCAAATCCAGCAACAGTGCGAACTTCTGGCGGGGCAATGGCGCCGTTGCGGGTTGATCCGGCATTGCTTGGTGCGCCACCGGTTGTTGCAGCGCGCCAGCTTGCGCCTGTGCGCAGCGAAGTTTCACCAGTACCAGTAACCGCCAGTGCTGCCGCCGTCGCTGCGACAGCTGTTGCAACCAACGTAACAAACGCGACAAACACAACTGCGCCAAAACTTGCCGCGCCATCTGAAATTTTGCCACCCCTTGTTGCCTCCAGCGGTTTGCGTGATGAAGAAGAGGTTCCGTCTGATCTGACGCCGGCTTTGGCGCTGCGCAGTGCGACAAAACTGGTTGCGCCGCCGTCGAAGAGCGAAGTGTCACGGCCCGCTTTTCTCAGTGCTGAAAAAATGTCGGGGACAACAGACCGTGAAGCAATCGCCGAAGGTGCTGCCCAATTACGCAAAATCGGCACCGTCGTTGATGCAGACCGGCTAACCTACTGGCCGATTGACGATGAACTTGAGGCCGTGGGCAATGTGCGCCTTGAGCAGGGCGATGATGTGATGACCGGCCCAAAAATGCGCCTCAAACTGGAAGATCAGGTCGGATACTTCGAGCAACCCGCTTATTTCATTCGTCGGGAATCTGTCGTCAAGCCAACACTGGCCAGTGGCTTTCCGACCAGTGTGCCGTTGCGCAAAACCACCGAGGGACATGGTCAGGCGGATCGTATCGATTTTGAAGGCCAGAATCAGATTCGTCTGACCAACGCGACGTACACCACTTGCAAACCCGGAAATGATGATTGGTACGCCACGGCCAGCGACCTGAAGCTCGACTACGACCGGGAGGAAGCCAATGGTGGCAGTGGTACTGTTTATTTCAAGGGCGTACCGATTCTTTACGCGCCCTGGATGTCGTTTTCACTGAACAACAATCGCAAGTCCGGCCTTCTGGCCCCGACATTTGGCTCAACCAGTAATAGCGGTATTGAATTAACGCTACCGTATTACTGGAATATTGCACCGAACATGGATGCGACGATTGCGCCGCGTGTATTGAGCAAGCGCGGCACGCAGCTGGGTAGTGAATTCCGCTACCTCGATGCCTCCTTTACGGGTGAAGTGCGTGCCGAGATATTGCAGGCCGATAAAATTGCTAACCGTGATCGTTATGGTTTCTCGTTGTTGCACACCCAAAACCTGTCCAGGGGATTCTCCGGCTTGATTAATTACAGCCGCGTTTCGGATGACACCTACTTCACCGATTTATCGAGTCGCATCACCAACACCGCCCAAACGCAGCTTCGGCAACAGGGCATGCTGACTTACAGCGGCGGCGGTTGGTGGAATGCGACGGCGAACGTGCAGTCTTACCAGACCTTGCAGCCTGACCCGAACAATCCGGTGACCGAGCCTTACCGTTTGCTGCCGCAAATAACGGTGAATGCGCGGCAACCCGACCTGTATCGCACTGACAGCAGCTTCCTTGGTCAATTTAGCGCCTTCACGAATCCCACGCTAAGCCTGCCGGAGGCGCGCCGCACCGTCCTCTACCCACAGCTGGCGGTGCCTTTCGTGACGCCCGGCTGGTACGTAACGCCTAAAGTAGGCGTTCACGCGACCTACTATGCATTCAATCGGCAGGCTGCTGGAACGCCCGATTCACTGGATCGCACCTTGCCGGTTTTCAGCATTGATTCCGGCATGACCTTCGAGCGGCCAAGCAACTGGTTTGGCAGTGATTACACGCAAACGCTTGAGCCAAGGCTCTTTTATCTGAATATCCCCTATCGTGATCAAAGCAAGATTCCGATTTTCGATAGCGGCCTGGCCGACTTCAACTTCGCGCAGATTTTCTCCGAGAACCAGTTCTCAGGGCAGGATCGCATCAACGATGCAGACCAACTCACTGCTGCGGTGACGACACGCCTGATCGACCCCGCCTCCGGTAGTGAGCGGATTCGCGCCATGGTCGGGCAGCGTTTTTACTTCAGCCCGCAGCAAGTGACGCTGGGCACCCAGGCGCAACGCACCTGGAATCGCTCCGACTTTCTTGCGGCATTTAGCGGCCAGGTGCTGCCCAAGGTTTATGCCGACGTGGCGACGCAGTACAACACCATTAACGGCGCCATGGAGCGCACCTCGTTTGGCGGGCGCTATGTGCCGGAGCCGGGCAAGGTGCTGAATGCCGCCTATCGCTTTAACCGCGACCTGATCAAACAGGTCGATTTTTCGGCACAGTGGCCGATTGGTGGTGGCTGGCATCTGGTTGGTCGAAGCAACTACTCGATCAAGGATAAAGCCCCGATTGAGAACATCGCCGGGCTCGAATACAACGGCGGGTGCTGGGTTGTGCGCGTTGTCGGGCAACGTCTGGCAACCACCTCGGGGACTGCGGCTTCGGCAGTTTTCGTCCAGCTTGAGCTAAGCGACTTCTCGCAAATCGGCTCCAACCCGCTCGATCTGCTTAAACGTAGCATTCAGGGCTACGGTCGCGTCAATCAGCCGACGGCTGATCCGGTCTTCGGTCAATAAGGGCCTCGTCATGAAAAATTTGTTACGCGCGTTGCTGCTCCTTGCTTTCCTGAGCAGTGTGGCCACTGCACAGCAGGCACGCAAAGCGCCCAATGAGCCACAAACTGTTGATCGCATTATTGCGGTGGTCAATGATGAAGTCGTGACGCTCTACGAACTGCGCAACCGACTTGATTCGGCAATGGCCCAACTCAAGCGGCAGGGTACGCCGCTGCCGCCGCGTGATGTGCTTGAGCAGCAGATGCTTGAGCGTCTGGTGATGGATAAGGTGCAATTGCAGTATGCCCGCGAGACCGGCTTACGGGTTGATGATGCGCAACTCGGGCAGGCCCTGCAACGCATTGCCGCAGGTAACAAAATGTCGCTCGCGCAGTTCCGTGATGCGCTCGAAAAAGACGGTATTACTTTTGCGAAATTTCGTGAAGATATTCGCAATGAAATGACTATTGCGCGGGTTCGTGAGCGGGAAGTCGAGAACAAGATTGTCGTTTCTGAAGGCGAAATCGATAACTACCTGGCGGATGAAACCGGTAAAGGGGCTGGTGAAGAGTACGAAATGGCGCACATTCTCTTGCGTGCCCCGGAGTCTGCGAGCCCCGAGCAAATTCAAAAACTCAAAACAAAAGCGGATCAGATCCTTGAGCGTGTGAAAAAAGGAGAAGACTTCGCACAGCTAGCCGCTGCCTACTCTGACGCGCCCGATGGCTTGCAAGGCGGTAGCCTGGGGTGGCGAAAGCTTGATCGGCTGCCCGCGATTTTTGCTGAAATCGCTGACAAACTCAAAACCGGTGAAGTGTCATCGATCCTGCGCAGTTCCAATGGTTTCCACCTCGTTAAACTGCTGGGCAAGCGCGGTGGCGCAGTCGCACCGGCGGTGCAGCAAACACATGCAAGGCATATTCTGATCAAGGTCAATGAGGTCGTTTCGGAAAATGAAGCGAAAAATAAACTCATCGCTTTGCGTGAACGACTGGTGCATGGCGGCAGTTTTGCTGAGCTCGCCAAACTTTTCTCACAAGATGGTTCGGCGCCCAAGGGCGGCGAACTGGGCTGGATTTATCCGGGCGACACGGTGCCGGAATTTGAACGGGCGATGAATTTGCTGAAACCAGGGGAACTCAGCGAGCCGGTGCAATCCCCGTTTGGTTTTCACCTGATCGAAGTGATCGAACGCCGCGTGCAGGACGTATCCACTGATCGCCAGCGCGCTGCCGCACGCCAGGCGCTGCGTGATCGAAAAATGGACGAGGCCTATCAGGACTGGCTGCGCCAGACACGCGATCGCGCCTACGTTGAATTCCGTCTTGAAGATCGCTGAGTGCGGATGAAGCCAGCGGTCATCGCCGTTACCTCGGGCGAACCGGCTGGCGTCGGTCCCGAGCTTTGTTTGCGTCTGGTCGAGCGTGAATTTACGGCAAGCATTGTCATCCTTGCGGATCGTCAGTTGATGGCTGCGCGCGCTGCTGCCACGGGCTTCACCGGCGTGCTGCGCGACTGGGACGGGCTGCACGCAGATGCACTGGCGCCGCAGCCCAATACGCTGAACATCCTGCATTGTCCGCTGGCCGAAACAGCACTACCCGGCCAGCTGAATCCACGCAATGCGCCTTATGTGCTCAACCTGCTTGATGTCGCTCTGGCGGGTTGCCGCTCGGGCGAGTTCGCCGCGATGGTGACGGCGCCCGTGCATAAAGGCGTTATCAATGCGGCCGGCGTGCCATTTACCGGCCATACCGAATATCTTGCGGAAAAAACGGGCACGCCACGCGTCGTCATGATGCTCGCCGGTGGCGGATTGCGCGTGGCGCTGGTGACCACACACCTGCCATTGAAGGATGTGCCGGCCGCCATCACGCGTGATGCCGTTGAGCAGACTTTACGCATTCTGCACGCCGATATGGCTTGCAAATATGGTATTGCCGCACCACGCATTCTGGTTGCCGGGCTGAACCCCCATGCCGGCGAGGGCGGCTATCTGGGGCGCGAAGAAATCGAAGTGATTAGCCCGGTGCTTGAAAAGCTACGCGCGGAAGGCATGACGCTGATCGGCCCGCTTCCCGCCGATACCATGTTCACGCCGCCGATGCTGGCGCAGGGCGATTGCGTGCTGGCCATGTATCACGATCAGGGGCTGACAGCGCTCAAATACGCCAGCTTTGGTAACGGCATCAACGTCACGCTCGGCTTGCCGATTATCCGAACCTCGGTCGATCACGGTACGGCACTAACCCTGGCCGGCACCGCTCAGGCAGAGCCGGG
>CAJBIL010000384.1 GCA_903953145.1 uncultured beta proteobacterium | reverse complement strand
GCCATGTCAAGCTGGCCCTGCCCCTGGAAGGCAAGACCGAGCATGCGGTTCGACTCAGCCGAATCGGCTTCTGACTTCTCCTTGCCGCGTTCGGTCATCAGGAAGCGCTTGGTCGTCAGCAGGATATGGCCAACCAGCAAGAGGGCGGCTGACGCCATCAGTTGAATCCAGATGGCAGCACCCACCATCAATCCAAAATGAGTACCAACGACTACCAGCAGAATCAGTGCTGTCGAAATGGCACCAACCCCTGCTGAAAGCCTTGGTAGCAAGGCGATCAAGTAAGCCGCGATCAGCACAAAAACGCCGATTGACGCCCAGATACCCCACGCCGGGGTTACAAAGAAATGCTCCTGCAAGATGCTCGATACGGCATGCGCCAGCGTCAGCACAGGCGCCATTGCCGGCGAGACCGGCGTGACTTGCGACGTACCAACACCCGCAGCAGTGGCCCCGATCAAGACAATTTTGTCCTGGTATTTGCTGACCGGGATTTTCCCGCTCAACACGTCATAAAAGGAATCCACCTGAAACGCGGGCTTGCCTTCCCGGTCCTTGTAAAAAAACGTATTCATCTGCGTTTCCTGATCCGTTGGAATACGCAGGTTGCCGAGCCGTACTTCCTGGCCAAGCTGCACGCGAATATCAGCGGGGCCAAGATTCAGGCTCTTCGCCGCGATCATCAGGGACAGCGACGGATAGTATTGATCGTAATGGCGCAACACCAGTGACTCGGTACGCACGGCGCCATCGACATCGGCATTGGCGTTGAGATGGCCGATGGCCGACGCTTTGCTGCCCAAGCCATCTATGGGGAACTGGAGCGCAGCGGTTGGCCAGACATCGCCGGTGTTTTCAGTGACCTTTGGCAAGCCGTTTTTTGTTACGAATTCGGGCAACGCCTTATCGGGGCGGCCTTTGGGCTCGCCGAGCGTAAACAACATGGGCAATACGACATTTCCAGCCTGGGCAAAGCTATCGGCCAGAATACGATCGGTATTCAGCGCGACTTCCGCCTCCTTGAGCGTTTTGCCGATCTGTTCAATTTCAGGGGCCGGCTCAGCCGCTTCGGCGGCCAATTTGTACAAATCGAGGAGTCGCGTAACGTAGGTATAGCCGGGGTCAATCTGCGGCTCGAAGAAAAAAGTGGTGTTGGCAATGACTTTGGCCTTGCCGCCGACCAGAAGATCGGTCATTTTGGCATGCCGGTCACGCGGCCAGGGCCAGCGCCCGAGATTAGCGATTGACGCGTCATCAATGGCAATCACCGCCACGCGATCAAGGGGCGTTCTGCTTGATGCCTGCACACCGAGATCGTAAGCCTTGCGCTCCAGACTACGAACCAGATCGCCATTGGCAGCAAGCAGCATGACGCCTGTTACAACCAGACCAAGAAACCAGTCAGTCTTCCAGAACCCAGCCTTGCGCATTTCTATCTCTCCGTCGATCCCCGCATTGTCGATATCAAATGCTGATTTGCTGATTTGATAAGGCTTGTCTTTTACATCAACAGCAAAGCACGATCCGGTGCCGGACAAGCCCTGTGTTAACAGAAAAATCAGAAACTAAAACAGCAGCCTGTTTCGCATTCTTACAGTGGAACATGAGATCAGTCAAATTTTGCTTGCAGCGCTTAAACCAACGCACAAAAACCAGACTCAACAGGGGTAGTGAACGCCCAAACCTAGATCACGCGCCAATGCTTCAAGTCGCACTGCAACCGCAAGATCCTGAATCGCCATACCTTGCGACTCAAAGATGGTAATTTGATCAGGCGTTGATCGTCCCGCATGCTTGCCAGCAATGACATCGCCCAGTTCGACCAGTTGTCGTGCCTGCAAACGCCCTTTTTCCAGCAAAGGCAATAAATCACCGGCTTCGCAGAGCGCGGTATCGACGCTATCAACAAAAATCGTCTGACAGCGCCGGAGTGCTTCCTCACTGATTTCGCATCTGATCAGCGAATTAGAACCTGCGGCATTGATGTGCGTACCTGGCGACAGCCACGCGGCATCGAACAGTGGCGTTGCCGAGGTAGTGATAGTGCTCACGATATCGCTGCCGCGCACCGTCTCTTCGGGCGAGCCGGCAGGCATCACATCAATGTGCAATTGCTCGGACATTCGCTGGCAAAACAGCTTCAATCGCTCGGCATTACGCGCATACACTTTGACGCGACGCAGTGGGCGCACAGCAGCAAGCGCTTCGATGTGCCCTTCCGCCTGCCAGCCAGCGCCGAACACGCCAGCCACTTCGGCATCCGGCCGGGCCAGCCAGCGTGTAGCGACACCGGAAGCAGCGCCCGTGCGCATCATACCCAGTCGATCCGCTTCAAAGACGGCACGCAAACACCCGCTCGCTGCACTGAACAGATGAACCAGAAACCGGATGCCCGAACGGTTGCTGGTGTAAGCCTTGTAGCCGATAGCATCCTGCAATGGCAGCGCGCCCTGCAAAATGTGCAAGGTTGTTTGCGGCAGCCGGCTACGCTGGCGCGGCACATCGCTCGCCTGCCCAAGCGAGAGTTCACGGAGTGCAGATTCGACGGCCTCCAGCGCTAAAGGCATGGTCAGTAATTGCTCGACGTCTTTCTCGGTCAAAAAAATGGGCTGCTGCATCATCAATCTCCGGCTTGATTGCTAAACGATCGTGACATCCTGTTCGGCGGCGCTGCGTCGTTCCATCCATTTACCAATCGAAACCACGAGCAGCGCGCCCAGTGCGGGGGCCACATAATGAGCCGATGGTAACTGGACAGCAAACCATTCGCGCACGGCAAGATCAGTAACCATCATCTCACCGGCAACCCAGCCGAGCAGGCCTGCTCCAAAAACGACAACAACCGGGAAGCGCTCCATCAGCTTCAAAATCAACTGACTTGACCAGACAATCAAAGGAATACTGACAACGAGGCCAAAACCGAGCAGATAGACATTGTCCTTGGCTGCCGCAGCGACGCCGATCACGTTATCAAGGCTCATCACGAAATCAGCCACAATAATTGTGCGGATCGCGCCATAAAGATGATCAGCCGCCTTGATGTCGTGCCCATCGTCACCTTCCGGCACCAGCAGCTGGATACCAATCCACAGCAACAGTACGCCGCCTGCGAGTTTTAACCAGGGCAGGCCGAGCAAACCAACCGCAAAAAGTGTCAATAACACGCGCAACATAACTGCACCAATAACGCCCCAGAAAATACCAAGACGGCGCTGCTCCGCTGGCAAATTACGGCAGGCCAGAGCAATCACAACGGCGTTATCGCCGGAGAGCACGATATCGATCAGAACGATTTGCATCACGGCCACCCAAAAACCGGGGGCGTTGATCATTTCAAGCATGAAGGGCAATCAAAAAGTACGCGTTAGCAAAGAATCAGGGTGCCAGAGAATCAAAAGACGTGGCAAAGAGAAGCCGATAAAAATAAGCAAAAACGGATTTTACCGGCAATTCACTTCCCGCTGTTCTGTTGCTGAGGATTGCCGCAAAACGCCTATAATCGCCGGATTCGCTGTATTGGCCTTCCAACCTGCCCACGCTGCTGCCATGCTCAGAAAACTTGTTTGTCAAAATAGTGCGCTGCTCAGCCTCTGTGCAATGACACTGCTACCATTAACTGCCGAAGCTGCGAAATGGGTCTCTATCGGCAACAAGGGTAGCGCACGAATCGAAGTCGATTCGGCAAGCATTGAACGCATCAGTGACGACAAATTGCGAATCTGGCATCGCGAAAGCTATGCAACCCCCCAAATACCTGACTCGGGTGCTTTTTCCTACGGCAGCATGACCGCACTGACTGAATTCCAGTGCGCCAAACGCCTCGCAGCGACTATCCGACGCAACTATATTGCGGCCAACGGCAGCGAACTGAAATCAGAAAACGCCGACAGCAAAGACACCAGCCCGGTTGAACCGGACTCAATCGCGGAAGTAGTCCTCAGCTATGGCTGCAAACAAAAGAAGGCTGCGGCGCCAGCCGTTGTAGCTGCCGTGGCAGCCACGCCAGCCGGCCAGCCAAAGCCAGCAGAAGCAGAAAAACCAACACCTAAAAAAGGCAAGAATAACAAGGAAGAAGCACCGGCTGCGATGCACGCTGCGCCGCACGCCCCGCACTGGGAGTACGCCGGCAAGACAGCCGGCGCAGCCAAGTGGGGAAAACTGAGCGAGGAATACGCTGTCTGTGGCATCGGCCAGCGCCAGTCACCCATTGACATCCGTGAGACCATCGGCGCCGACCTGCCCCCGATTCGCTTCTCGTATAAAGGCGTACCACTTTCGATTATCGACAACGGCCATACCATACAAGTAAATATGGCAGGCGCCGGCAGCATTTCCGTCGAAGGAGAAGACTATGAATTGCTACAGTTCCACTTTCACAAGCCAAGCGAAGAAAAAATAAATGGTAAGGCCTATGACATGGTCGCTCATCTGGTACACAAATCCAAGTCAGGTCGGCTAGCGGTCGTCGCATTGATGCTTCAGGCCGGAAAAGAACAAAAGCTGATCCGCACGCTATGGAACAATCTACCGCTGGAACAAAACAAACCCGTCATCCGCTCCGAAATCACTATCGATGCGACACAACTGCTGCCAGCAACGCGCAATTACTTCACTTATACCGGTTCGCTGACCACGCCGCCATGTTCTGAAGGCGTGTTGTGGCTGGTACTGAAAACACCGACGCAGCTCTCGAAAGAACAGGTATCAGGCTTCGGAAAAGTCTACAGCAACAATGCACGTCCGATTCAAGCACGCAACGGCCGGGTCATCAAGGAATCACGCTAAGTTCTTAGCCAGTCGTTAACAAAAAAAGGCAGACCGCGGTCTGCCTTTTTTCTGGAACAGCAAGCCTTATTACTTGAGCAAAGCCTTCAGCAGCTTGGCCATTTCCGACGGGTTGCGCGTTACGGTGAAGCCACACTCTTCCATGATGGCAAGCTTGGCATCAGCGGTATCGGCGCCACCGGAAATCAGCGCACCGGCATGGCCCATGCGCTTGCCGGCCGGCGCAGTAACGCCAGCGATGAAGCCAACGATCGGCTTCTTCATGTTGGCCTTGCACCACAGCGCAGCTTCAGCTTCATCCGGACCGCCGATTTCGCCGATCATGATGACTGCATCGGTATCCGGATCGTCGTTGAACAGACGCATGATGTCGATGTGCTTCAGACCGTTGATCGGGTCGCCGCCGATACCGACAGCGGAGGACTG
>CAJBIL010000383.1 GCA_903953145.1 uncultured beta proteobacterium | reverse complement strand
AGGAGCTTTTCAACCCCGTCATTGTTAAAACCCATGCGGTTGATGATCGCCTGACTTTCCGGAATGCGGAACAGACGCGGGCGCGGGTTGCCGGGTTGCGGGCGTGGCGTGATGGTGCCAATTTCGATGAAGCCGAAACCGAGCGAAGCCAGCGCATCAATATGGTCACCGTTTTTGTCCAGCCCGGCAGCAAGGCCGACCGGGTTTGGGAACTTCAGCCCCATGACCTCGACCGGATCAGGCGGTACCGCCTTTGCGACCAGACAGGCAACACCTGCCGAATTGAGGAAGCCAACGCCCGACATGCCGATCCCGTGAGCGGTTTCGGCGTCAAGCGCGAAGAAGAATTTGCGAATAAGAGGATAAATCATCGGGTAATTTTACCGCATTGCAACAAGTGACGGCATTGGAAAGCGTGAATTGCGGTTCTTGAACGCCAATGAAAATCAGCAGCTGGAAATCCCGCCATCCGCTTCATTCATCTCCCGCCACACGCCGTCGAACAAGCCCTCAATCGGCCGGAAGTTCGATTTGTAGGCCATTTTCCGGCTGTCTCTGATCCAGTAGCCGAGATAAAGACAAGCCAGTTTGTTGGCGGTGCATTGGGCGATTTGCCAGAGGACGTTGTAGGTGCCAAAGCTGGCGCCGGGAATGTCGGGGTCGTAAAACGTGTAAACCGATGACAGCCCGTCGTTCAGAACATCGATGATGCTGACCATACGCAGTGCGCCGTTCGCCTGGGGGTCGGTAAATTCAACCAGACGGGTGTCGACGCGGCTTTGCAGAAGAAAATGCGCGTATTGCTCGTGGCTGTCCTGATCCATGCCGCCACCTGCGTGGCGCGCCGACTGGTAGCGTAAATAAAGCTGATAGTGCGCGTCGTAAAAGCGGAGCGGTAGCTCCCGTGCTTGCAGGCCGCCATGCGCTTTCAGGCTACGTCGCTGGCTGCGACTGGGGACAAAATGGTCAACAGGCAGGCGGACGGGCGTGCACGCACGACAGTTATCGCAGTGCGGCCGATAGGTAAAAACACCACTGCGGCGAAACCCTGCACGCACCAGTTCGCCATAGACTTCGGCATTGATCAGATGGGTGGGGGTGGCGACTTGTGAGCGCGCCTTCTCATCGGGCAGATAGCTACAGGCATAGGGCGCCGTGCTGTAGAACTGAAGCAGCGAGAACGGCAGTTCGGAGTCGTTGAGCCGGGACATTTTCCTTTGTGATTCCTTGGTTTTATGCCTGGATTTCGTTAGATTTCGTTAAAGCCAAGGCTGACTTGCACCCGCCGTGGGCCAGTGACTTTGTTCAACCTTCAGCGCCACCAGTAAATCCAGGCGGGCAATGAAGTCATCGCGCGCAATTTCGCGGGCACCCAATGAGGCAAGGTGGGCTGTGTTCATTTGGCAATCTATCATGCCGAATCCTTGCGCTTCAAGAAAACGCGCGAGATGTGCGGCAGCGATTTTTGAGGCATTGGTACGGCGCGAAAACATCGACTCACCGTAAAACATACGGCCAATCGCTAACCCGTAAAGACCGCCGATCAGTTGCTCGTCAGACCACACTTCGACCGAATGTGCGATGCCAAGTTCGAAAAGTTGCTGATAGGCACGCTGCATTTCCTGCGTGATCCAGGTGCCGGGTTGTCCGCTACGCGGTGTTTCGGCGCAGGCGCGAATGACTTCCGGGAACGCGCTATCCAGCCGAATTTCGTAGCATACGTTGCGCAGTGTGCGTCGTAGAGAGCGTGAGATTCTGAATTCAGCGGGGAACAACACCATGCGCGGGTCGGGGCTCCACCAGAGGATGGGCTGTCCTGCTGAAAACCAGGGGAAAATCCCTTGCCGGTAGGCGTCAACGATGCGCCTCGGACTAAGGTCGGCACCGGCGCAAAGCAGGCCATTCGGCTCAATGAGCGCTTCCCGAAGCGACGGGAAGGGCGTGGCTGCCTCAAGCCAGGGAATCATCCGTGAAAAGTAATGGGCTGACTTGATCCGGCCTTGGACTGGAAAATCCGGGTCGGCGTTTTGAAAGCAACAACGTGATCGACTTCGAGCCTGATACCGATTCTTTCACCCAGCGCATGGTTGTGGTGCGATGGCACCAGCGATAGCACCTCGGCACCGCTTTCAAGCCGCAGGGTGTAGAGAATGTCGGCGCCACGAAAGGATTTGT
>CAJBIL010000382.1 GCA_903953145.1 uncultured beta proteobacterium | reverse complement strand
TTTTATAAACTTTGCCTCATCGTGGCGCACCAAAAAAACGAATGATGCAGCCTGCATCAATCCACGCCAACGCCACCACAAGGCCAGATGCATGGATGACCGCTCAACGGGCTTGGCCCACAGACGCCGCTGGCACTTGGCACCCCTTGCCCTCGCGCTGAGCGCCGCTTTTGCCAATGCCCAAACCCCGCCCGACGCCGGCTCACAGTTTTCGGGAGAGCAGCGCCTGCAACAGCGACAGCCTGACCGCATGCCGCAAATCGAGCGACAGGAAACGGTTCGTCCGGCGCTGCGCGATGCAGGCGGAGAGCGCATTACCCTCAAGCGCATCCACTTCAGTGGCGCGGTTGATCTTGTCCCGCTCGACGAACTACAAGCACTTGTGGCCGGCGCACTGGGCAAGCCGCATGACTTTGCCGACATCGAAGCCCTCGCACAACGGGTGACCGACACCCTCAAAAAATCCGGCTATCTGCTCGCCCGCGCCTACCTGCCGCGCCAGGACATCACCGATGGCGACCTCGAAATCGCCCTTCTGGCCGGCAAACTCGAGAGCAAAAACGAGCCCGTCAAAATCGTGCCGGGCGGCAAACTCGCATTGCGCATCGACCCCGAGCGCCTCAAGGCCATTGCCGCCAACGCGCTCAAGGCCGGGCAGGGCGCGCGCGACGAAGACCTGCAACGCGCCATGCTGCTCATGAACGACCTGCCCGGCATCAGCGCCCGCGCCCGCCTTGAGCCGGGCAGTGAGGCCGACACCACGCGCGTGGAGGTCGATGTCGAGCAGGCGCCCATGCTCACCCTCACCCTCAGCCTCGACAACTACGGCAACCGCTACAACGGCGACATCCGGTCGGTCGCCACTGTCCAGGCCGACGACCCGCTGGGCATCGGCGACCGCGCTATGCTGGCCGTCACCCATGCGCAATACAGTGACCAATACTTCTTCAACTACAGCGTGCCACTCGGCAGCAATGGGCTGCGCGCCGGTCTCTCAGCCTCGCAGCTGGACTCCCGGACAATGCAGGAGTTTGCGCCGCTCAACATCGCAGCGGCCAGCGACACCCTGGGGTTCAACCTCAGCTACCCGCTTATCCGCACACGGCAGCGCAACCTGTGGGCGACCGTGTCGGCTGATCGCCGCCGCTATATCGACAGCGCACGGCAGCAACAAACCAACAACCGCGAAAGCCGCCCGCTTAGCCTCAGCCTGAGCGGTGACCAGCTCGATAGCCTGATGGGGGGCGGCTACACGCAGGGCGGCATCGCCTATGTCGCCGGCCAGCTCGACCTCAAACTACCGGTCGTTAGCGCCGGCGATGCCGTAACCGCCAACAGTGCCGGGCGCTACGACAAAGCCACCTGGAACATCTCTCGCCTGCAACGCATCGACGGCCCGTGGACGCTGCTGCTGGCCGCCAACGGCCAAATGGCCGGTAAGAATCTCGACTCCTCCGAAAAATTTGCACTCGGCGGGCCAACCGGCGTGCGCGCCTACCCCGTCAGCGAAGCGCAAGGCGATGAAGGCTTCGTCTCCACGCTCGAATTG
>CAJBIL010000381.1 GCA_903953145.1 uncultured beta proteobacterium | reverse complement strand
CGTAAAACCGGATAAAAAAACGGGCGCCACATGGGCGCCCGAAGGAGGAGTTGCTACAAAAGAACACTTTACTGCGACAAACCTTAAGACAGATACAAGCGCGATCTAGTGGTGGTAAGCCGACTCGCCGTGCGAGGTAATGTCGAGGCCTTCACGCTCTTCTTCTTCCGGCACACGCAGGCCGATGAGCAGATCAACAACCTTGAAGGCGACAATCGAAACAATGCCCGACCAGACAACAACCGTACCCACGGCCCACAACTGGCTGATTAACTGTGCGGTCATGTCGTAGTCACCGACCTTGTTGGCAACGTAGTCAATGACACCTGTACCACCCAGTGACGGCGCAGCAAACACACCCGTCAGGATGGCGCCGAGAATGCCGCCAACACCGTGCACACCAAAGACGTCGAGCGAATCATCAGCACCCAGCAGACGCTTCAGACCATTGACGCCCCACAGGCAGACCACACCCGCCAGCAGACCGATCACGATACCGCCCATCACGCCGACAAAGCCGGCAGCCGGGGTAATCGCCACCAGGCCAGCCACAGCGCCGGATGCAGCACCGAGCATCGAGGGCTTGCCCTTGAGCATCCATTCAGCCAGCATCCAGGAGAGCGCGGCACAAGCCGTAGCCACCCAGGTGTTGACCATCGCCAGTGCAGCACCACCGCTTGCTTCAAGGGCCGAACCGGCGTTGAAACCGAACCAGCCGAACCACAGCAGCGAAGCGCCAATCATGGTGAAGGTCAGGCTGTGCGGAGCCATCGACTCACGACCGTAACCAACCCGCTTGCCAATCATGAAGGCACCGACCAGGCCGGCAACAGCGGCGTTGATATGCACGACGGTACCGCCGGCAAAATCAAGCGCACCCTTCTGGAACAGGAAGCCAGCAGTCTTGCCAGCGGCTTCACCGGCGGCGGCATCGATATAGGCATCCGGACCCGTCCAGTACCAGACCATGTGTGCCATCGGCAGGTAGGAGAAGGTAAACCAGATCACCATAAAGATCAGAATCGCGGCGAATTTGGCACGCTCAGCAAAGGCACCGACGATCAGGCCACAGGTAATCGCCGCAAAAGCGCCCTGGAAGATCACGTAAGCCAGCTCGGAAATCACGACGCCTTTGGAGAAAGTCGCGGCAACCGAATCAACGGTGACACCTTTCAGGAAAAGCTTGTCGAGCGTACCGAAGAAACCGCCACCCTCGGTAAAGGCGACCGAGTAACCGTAGATGACCCACAGCACGCTGATCAACGAGAAGGTGACAAACACCTGCATCAGCACCGACAGCATGTTCTTCGAGCGGACAAGGCCACCGTAGAACAAGGCCAGACCAGGGATCGACATCAGGATGACCAGCGCAGCGCTGATCATGACCCAGGCGTTATCACCCTTGTTGGCGACGAGCGCTGGCGCAGCGGCAGCAGGGGCAGCTTCAGCAACCGCCGGGGCTGCTGCGGGAGCGGCAGCAGCAACCGGCGCAGCAACGACTGCGGCAGCGGCAGGCGCAGCCGCCGCTTTGTCATCCGCCCACGTCGGTGCGCTGATGGTTACGGCGCCAAGCAGTGCGAGCATTGCAAAAATGCGTCTCATGACGGGCTCCTTAGATCGCTTCCTCACCGGTTTCGCCGGTGCGGATGCGGATAACT
>CAJBIL010000380.1 GCA_903953145.1 uncultured beta proteobacterium | reverse complement strand
GTGCCGATATGGCGCTCAATCTCGCCATATTCATCATGACTGCCCGGCATCAATAACAGGCTGACTCGTTCATTCCGACGGTTGGCGTAAATCTCCTGCACTTCGCTTACCGGCACCATGTCATCTTCCGTGCCATGCGCCAGCAGCACCGGGCACTGTGCGGCGCGGATGGTGTTGCACGGCGCGATGTCGTCGAAACGGTAACCGATCACCCGCTGGACATAGAACAGGATGTAGGCGCCGAGCGGCCAGTAGGGAATCCGCTTGAGTTTGAGCCAGCTTCGCATGATGCCGGCCGGATGCGCAAAAGCGGCCAGACTGACGGCTGCCGCCAGATCATTCCGTCGTGAAGCGAGCAGCAGCGAAGCGCCTGCACCGACTGAGTGACCGATGACGCCCACCTTGGCTGAATCAACCTCTGCCTGCGTTTTCAGCCAGTCCACCGCACTTTCCAGGTCTTCGGCAAAGCGCGGCATGGAGGCGAAGGTATCGCCCGCGCTGCGCCCGTGGCTGCGCGCATCAAAAAAGAGCAATGCATAGCCGGCCGCGTGCAGCGGTTTGGCCAGCGGCAACATCATTTCGGCATTGCCGCCCCAGCCGTGAATAATCGCCAGCGCCGGCGCACCCTCCCCCGCAGGAATGAACCAGCCAAACAGGCTTCGCCCGCGCACCGCAGGGATCGTCACCGCGCGCCACGGCAAGCCATCGGGCACACCACTTTCGCGCACACGCGGTGCGGCAAGGCTGGCGCGAATGAGGTGATTGAGCACGAGCACCGCCACCGCGAACAGCAGCGCCAGCCCGGCAAACAGAGTAACGATTTGGAAAAAATTCACGCTATTCAACGATTAAACCTAAAAATTTACCCATTGACTCAGCGAAACTCTCGCAAATAGTGATGCTCAAAATAGCGCTTCGCCCAATGGAAGATGCGTGATGCGGGCAACAGCCAGCTACGCTTCAGATCACGATAAACCATCATGCCGGCATTGCCGCTATCGACAATACAGATCAGCTCCGGGCGCGGGCTTGCGACAGGTGCCTTGCCTTCGAGCGCCAGCAGCAGGTTTTCCGCCACTGCACGGGCTTGCAGGTCGGCCATGTGCGCCTGTTTCGGCAACCAGTCGGGGCCGGGGTAACTGCCGGCGTCACCGGCGACATAAACCCGATCGCGCCCCTTGACGGCACAAAACTCGTCAGCTGGAAAAAACCCGCCTTCAGAGAGTGAAAAACCGCTATTTTCTGCCCAGGCCGGGCCGGTAAGGCCGGGCATGAAGAGGATCAGATCCGCCGGCAAATCGGTTGATTCTGTGCTCACGGCACTGGCCGAAAAACCTTTGATCTTATCGCCGAGGTGCGTGCTGATGTCGCGTTTTTTCATTTCGGCGAGCAAGCCCTCAACCGCTTTTACACCGAGACGTTTACCCGGTTCGGCCGCTGCATTGAAAAAAGACAGCTGAAAACGCTCGCGCTTGCCCTGCTGCCGCAACCAGGTATCCACACCAAACAGCAACTCAAACATCGGCCCGCCGCGCATCGCTGATGGCTCCTTCGGATTACCGCCAAAGCCGAAGGCGATGTTGCCGCCATCCATCTCGCGTAGCCGCTGCCCGATGGCTTCTGCCGCCGGTACGCCCTCGCACAAGGTCAGCGCGTGTTCGATACCGGGCATGCCTTTGAGGAAGCGGCCACCGGTTGCGATGATCAGGGCATCGTTCGCGACTTCACCATGATCGGTCAGCACCGTTCGCCCGCCATTGCGCAGCCCGGTGACGGTGCAGGGGCAATGGTTGATCCGGTATTTTTTCAGGAAGTGCGCGAGCGGAATCACCAGATCCTCGCCTTTGCGGATACCCGATGGCACCCAGATCAGGCTGGGCAGATAAACAAACTCGGCGCGTGGCGCGACCATCGAGATGAACGCCTTGGGCGCCCGGAGACGCAACTCCCGCGCGGCAGAAAGTGCGGCAAAACCAGCGCCGAGGATGACAATGCGTGATGCGCCCTGAGGCATTTTTTTCTCCTGAACAATGACAACTTAAAGAGGCTTCAAGGCAACATGAATGACGCTTTTTCCTTAACTTTGATTGAGGCATCTTCAGTCGCTTCTACATTGAAGAAGATCTGATTGGCGCCTTTCTTGCCGGACTCGGCATCGGCGCGCACGCCGATCAGCAGCGACTGGGTGGTGGCAGCGGGCACTTCCACGATCTGGTCAGAGGACAGGCTGATCGAGTTCAGGCCGGCGACTTCGATGCGGTAGCGGTGCGGTTTTTCGTCGCTATTCATGATCTGCAAGGTATAGGCGTTTTCAATCCGCCCGTCGTCCAGCTCGCGCGACATCATCGAGCGATCACGCAGAATGTCGACGCGGAGCGGAATTCGCTGCACCAGCGCCCAGGCAGCGGCGAGGGTAATGGCCGCCAGAATGGCCGTGTAAAGCAGCACACGCGGGCGAAAAACGTGGGAGATCATTTCCTTGCGGCTCATGCCGGTGGCCAGCGCGTTTTCGGTCGAATAACGGATCAGGCCACGCGGGTAACTCATTTTGTCCATCACCTGATCGCAGGCGTCAATGCAGGCGGCACAACCAATGCACTCATACTGCAAGCCTTTGCGGATGTCGATCCCGGTCGGGCAGACCTGAACGCAGATGTTGCAATCAATGCAGGAGCCAAGCGCCGCCGCCTGCGGGGCCGCATTTTTACGGCGTGCGCCGCGTGGCTCACCGCGTGCGCTGTCGTAAGTCACGATCAGCGTATCCGGGTCAAACATCACGCTTTGAAAGCGGGCGTAGGGGCACATGTATTTGCATACCTGCTCGCGCATGAAGCCGGCAAAGAGGTAAGTCGCGCCGGCATAACCAAAAATCCAGACAGCTTCCCAAGCGCTCAGATTCCACGTCGCAATATTCTGCATGACTTCCTTGACCGGCGTGAAATAGCTGACAAAGGTGACGCCCGTCCATAAGCTGAGCAGTAGCCAGAGCGAATGCTTCAGCGTTTTCAGGCGCAGTTTGCGCGCCGACATCGGCTGCTGGTCAAGCTTGATACGCGCCGCCCGCTCACCCTCGACCTTGCGCTCGATCCACATGAAGATTTCGGTATAGACCGTTTGCGGGCAGGCGTAACCGCAGAATAGCCGGCCGGCAATGGCGGTAAATAGAAAGAGTGCGTAAGCTGAAATGATCAGCAGAATCGCCAGAAAAATCGCATCCTGCGGCCAGAAAACCATGCCAAAAATATAGAATTTGCGTTCGATCAGATGAAACAGCACCGCCTGACGACCATTCCAGTCAATCCAGCACAGCCCGTAAAACAGCGCTTGCGTGATAAAAACCATGATCCAGCGCCAGTTATTGAACACCCCGGTCACCGCACGCATATAGATGGTTTTTTGCTCCTCGAAGAGGCTGACCACCGCATTGACTTTCTTCCCGTCAGCGGCGCCTTCCTGCCTGGCCTGGTTAAGCGGATTCATGGGATTCATATTGATTTTCCTTTCAGATAATTTGTTCGGCGACGTGCTGCGTTAGCGACTGGCGCTGGCGCAAGATGAATTCGTCGCGGCTGATGCCGGTGAGCCTGGGATTTTTTTCACGCGCTTCGCCAATGCAACTGACCCGGCGGCCGGAGAAATCATGGGCGGGATAAATCAGCGTTTCGTCTGGCAAAGTCAGCAAGCGACGGGTCAGGCTGTCGAACAACATGCCCGGATCACCTTCATCCGCATTGCTGCTGCCGCAATCGCCGATCAGCAAGGTATCGCCGGTAAATACCCGGTCACGCCACAGATAGCTGATGCAGCCCCGGGTATGCCCTGGCGTTGGCAAAACGCGCAGCAATTCGTTGCCGAAAACAAGGGTTTCGCCCTCGTAAAGCAAGCGATCCGCTTCGCCAATCCCACACTGTGCCCCCAGCGCCAGACACGCTCCGGTATCCCGTCGCAAGGTTTTGATCGCCAGCGTCAGCGGGTGGTGAGTATGGGTCAGCAGAAGATGCGTCAGGCGCACCTGCAATTCATCGAGCAGCGCCAGATAGAGCGTCGTTTGCTCGTCAACCGGGTCGATCAGCACCGCTTCCCGCTGATCCATGTCGGCCAGCAGATAAGCAAAGCTGCCTGATCGTGCATCCGGAATTTGCCGGAAATAAGTCATATTGCCTCGCGAAGGAAAGGATGACAGACACTATCAAGGACCGTGCCAGCGCAACCCGTGACACAAAGACAATCCAACCAGCTGATTATTCGACAATATTTTTTAGCCCCTTCAGCTTTCAAGGCCGCGACGAAGTATCTGATGTGCCAAAAATGGCACCTTTTAACCAGCTCGCGTTATAGTTGTGTCAAATTTGACACCTTACTAAAACCACGAGACATTCATGGCCCAACCCGTTAAATCGCTGCCCGAACTGCTCTCCTTCCTCGACAGCCAGCCCGAGCCACGCATCGTGATGGATGCCGACTACCGGATCGTGGCGGCCAATCGCGCCTATGTCCGTGAGTTTTCCCAGGGGCGACCGGTGCGTGGCCGGCATTGTTATGAGGTTTCGCACCACTTCACCGTGCCTTGCGATCAAGCCGGGGAATCCTGCCCCTTGCGCATGAGCCAGGAAGGCGGCGCCTCGCACCAGGTGCTGCATTTGCATCACACGCCGCGCGGCGAGGAGCATGTGGTGGTCGAAACCAACCCGATTCGGGATGATCAAGGCGCCATTGTTTATTTCGTCGAGACGATGCGCGTTGTCAAACACGCCTCCAGCCAGGCCGCAGCCGAAGGGCTGGTTGGCCGCGCTCCCGCCTTCAACCGCATGCTTGGCCTGCTCATGCGCGTTGCGCCAACGGCGGCGACCGTGCTGGTCCTCGGTGAAACCGGCACCGGCAAGGAACTCGTCGCGCGCCTGATCCACGAAGCCAGCCCGCGCGCCGGCGGGCCGTTTGTTGCTGTCGATTGCTCCGGGCTGACCGAAACGTTGTTCGAGAGCGAACTATTCGGCTACGAAAAAGGCGCGTTCACCGGCGCCATGCATCGCAAAATCGGGCTGGTCGAAGCAGCCAGCGGGGGCACGCTTTTTCTCGACGAGATCGGCGACAT
>CAJBIL010000379.1 GCA_903953145.1 uncultured beta proteobacterium | reverse complement strand
GAACCATCCGTACCACCAGAACCCTCGAACCCCTTTGCTTGTCGTAACATACAGTTTCGTGTGAAATACCGAATCAACCCTACCCACACCGAGCAGACATGGCCGAAAGCAAAAAATACGAAGTTGCGGTGAGCGCTGTACCACAGTACCTCCCCGAGCAGTCAGACCCGGAAAAAGAGCGTTACGTCTTTGCCTATACGATCACGATCGAGAACGTTGGCAGTGTTCCTGCGCAATTAATTTCCCGCCACTGGATCATTACCGACGCCAGCGATCAAGTACAGGAAGTGCGCGGCCTTGGCGTTGTTGGCCACCAACCGCTGCTCAAACCCGGTGAGAAATTTGAATACACCAGCGGCTGCCAGCTCGACACACCGGTCGGCACCATGCGCGGCACCTACCAGATGACGGCGGATGACGGAACGCAGTTTGAGGCGGTGGTTCCCGAATTCACCATGGCCATCCCGCGCGTGCTGCACTGAGCATCAAACAGAGAAACTGATTGAGCCTCAAACACAGCTACGCGCTGATTGCGCCGTTCTACGACGCGGCGCTCAGTGCCGTTACACGGGCGCAGCGTGTAAAAAGCCTGACGACCTTGCCACCGGCGCCGGCGCGCGTGCTGCTCAACGGCGTCGGCACCGGGCTGGATTTGCCTCACCTGCCACGCCAGCACTGCTATACCGGACTGGATCTGACCCATGCGATGCTGCGCCGTACCCGGCCGCGAACCGCGGGTCTGGATTTTTGTTGCGTACAGGGTGATGCGCACAGCCTGCCTTTTGCTGACGGCAGTTTTGATCATGCCATCCTGCATCTGATCCTCGCCGTCGTACCCAACCCGGCCGCCTGCCTTGCTGAAACAGCACGCGTTGTTGCGCCGGGCGGCAGCATTCTGATTTTTGATAAATTTTTGCGCCCACAGCAACGCGCACCGTTACGCAGGTTGATCAACCCGCTACTTCGCCGGGTCGCCACACGGCTTGATGTGGTGTTCGAAGAGGTGCTTGAACAAACGCCGTCACTGGTGCTGGAAAGCAACCAGCCGGCACTGGCGGCCGGCTGGTTCAGGTTAATACGGCTGAAGCGAAGCTGAATCAGCTGTAAAAAAATTGACCACGGCGACAGCGCGAAGCCTCCCTGAAGAGGGACGGCGGGCACGGCGAGAAAACAGAAAATATTTTCGCCGTGTTCGCCGTGTCGCCGTGGTCAATAACTGTCCTTAGCTCCGGTAATCCGCGTTGATTTTGACGTAATCGTAGGAAAAATCGCAGGTGTAAATACTGGCTTTGGCAGCACCGCGACCAAGGTCAACGCGTACCGTAATCTCAGCCTGCTGCATAACGCGTGAACCGGCCTCTTCACGATACGACGCAGCACGCCCGCCTTTTTCGGCAACGAGAACTTCTTCCCTGGCACTGGCGAGCCAGACGCGAACGCCGTCGACATCAAGATCGCCAATACCAGCATAGCCAATGGCTGCAAGGATGCGGCCGAGGTTGGGATCGGAGGCAAAGAAGGCTGTTTTGACCAATGGCGAATGGCCGATAGCGTAGCCGACTTTGCGGCACTCATCGCGATCCTTACCGCCTTCGACAGCGATGGTCATGAACTTGGTGGCACCTTCACCGTCGCGAATGATCGCTTGCGCCAGCTCGACGGCGACACCGATCACCGCCTCACGCAACAGAGCATAACCCGGTGCAGCGGCATCGGAGAACTCAACACCGGCCTGACCGGTGGCGATCAGGATGAAAGAATCGTT
>CAJBIL010000378.1 GCA_903953145.1 uncultured beta proteobacterium | reverse complement strand
GCTGCTCGAATCGATCGAAGGCAAGAAAGGCCAGCCGCGCTTCAAACCGCCGTTCCCGGCTTCTTTTGGTCTTTACGGCAAGCCGACGACGATCAACAACACCGAAACCTTCGGTTCCATCCCGTTCATCATGAATCTTGGCGGCGAGGCCTATCTCGAAGCCGGCAAGGCAAACAACGGCGGCACCAAGTTGTTCTCGATTTCGGGGCACGTCAATAAGCCAGGTAACTACGAAATTCCGCTCGGCACACCGTTCGCGACACTGCTAGAAATGGCGGGTGGCATGCGCGGTGGTCGCAAGCTCAAGGGCTGTATCCCCGGCGGCTCGTCCGCACCGGTCGTGCCCGGCGACATCATGATGGATTGCACGATGGACTATGATTCCATCAGCAAGGCCGGCTCAATGCTCGGTTCCGGCGCGGTCATCGTCATGGATGAATCGACCTGTATGGTGAAGGCGCTTGAGCGACTCTCCTTCTTCTACTACGAAGAGTCCTGTGGCCAATGCACGCCGTGCCGTGAAGGTACCAACTGGTTGTACAAGGTGGTGCATCGCATTGAAAACGGTCTTGGGCGTCCGGACGACCTTGATCTGCTCAGTAATGTGACGAGCAACATCATCGGTCGCACCATCTGCGCGCTCGGTGAGGCGGCGTCCTTCCCGGTGGTCAGTTTTACCAAGCATTTCCGCGACGAGTTCGCGTACCACATCGAACACAAGAAGTGCCTCGTGCCGGTTGATATCCAGCGCGCTGGAAGTGGCTTCTTCAAGGCAACGGTTTAGGGTACGACATGATAGAAATCGAAATCGACGGCAAGACGGTACAGGTAGATGACGGTAGCACCATCATGGATGCTGCTCAGCTGACCGGTGCCTACATCCCGCATTTTTGCTATCACAAAAAGCTTTCAATCGCCGCCAACTGCCGTATGTGTCTGGTGCAGGTCGAGAAAGCGCCGAAGCCGCTGCCTGCGTGTGCTACGCCGGTAACGAATGGCATGAAGGTATTCACGCACTCCGAGCTGGCCGTCAAGGCGCAGAAGGGTGTGATGGAATTTCTGCTGATCAACCATCCGCTGGATTGCCCGATCTGCGATCAGGGCGGTGAGTGCCAGTTGCAGGATCTGGCGGTTGGCTACGGCGCAGGCGCCTCCAAATATCAGGAAGCCAAGCGGGTTGTCTTCCACAAAAACGTCGGGCCGTTGGTCTCGATGCAGGAAATGTCGCGCTGTATCCATTGCACGCGTTGCGTTCGCTTTGGCCAGGAAATTGCCGGCGTCATGGAACTCGGTATGGCCAACCGCAACATGCATTCCGAGATTCAGACTTTTGTCGGTCGCACGGTGGATTCCGAGTTGTCGGGCAACATGATTGACCTCTGCCCGGTCGGCGCGCTGACCTCCAAGCCTTTCCGTTACTCTGCTCGTAGCTGGGAACTGACGCGGCGCAAGTCGGTTAGCCCGCACGACAGCCTGGGTGCGAACCTCACGGTACAGATCAAGAACAATGTGGTTATGCGCGTTCTGCCGCGTGAGAATGAAGATGTGAATGAATGCTGGATCTCGGACAAGGAGCGTTTTTCCTACGAGGCATTGAATTCCAGTGAGCGCTTGACCAAGCCGATGATCCGCGTCGACGGTGCTTTGCGCGAAGTCGAGTGGCCGGTTGCACTCGATTACGTCGCTCATGCCCTCAAGGATGTGGCGAAGACGCATGGTGGTGAATCCATCGCATCACTGGCTTCGCCGCATTCGACGCTGGAAGAGCTGCATCTGTTGCAAAAAGTGACGCGTGGCCTCGGTTCGGGCAGTGTTGACTTCCGTCCGCGTCGCCGTGATTTTTCGGCCGATGGCAAGCGTGCCGGTACGCCGTGGCTCGGCCTCAAGCTTTCCGAGATCAAAAATCTGGATGCCGCGCTGGTCGTCGGCAGTTTCCTGCGTAAGGATCATCCGCTGTTTGCCCAACGTCTGCGTCAACTGGCCAAGAAGTGGAACAAGGTCAGCCTGCTCTCCGTTGGCGGAGATGATCCGCTGATCAAGCTGCACGCACAGATCACGGTTGCGCCGGACTATCAGGTGCAGGCACTGGGTGCCATCGTGAAAGCCGTTGCACAGTTGAAGAATGTTGCTGTGCCCGCCGGCCTTGAGTCGATCGAGCCGTGTGCCGACTGCAAAGCGATTGCTGAGAGTCTGCTTGAAGGCGAGAAACGCGCGATCTTCCTCGGCAATGCGGCCGAGCAGAATGCACAGGCTGCCCAGTTGCATGCACTAGCCCTTGAACTGGCCAAATTAACGGGTGCCAGCTTCGGCTTTATCGGTGAAGCTGCCAACAGCGTCGGTGGTTACGTTGCCAAGGCTTTGCCGACGGCGCTCAATGCCTACGAAATGTTTGTTCAGCCGCGCAAGGCTTATATCCTGCTCGGCGTCGAGCCGGAACTCGATTGCTACAACCCGCAACAGGCGGTTGCTGCACTGAAGCAGGCTGCTTTGGTCGTCATGCTTACAGCGTTCAAGCCGGCTGCTGCGCTTGATTATGTCGATGTGCTGTTGCCGACAACCCCCTTCACCGAAACGTCGGGTACTTTTGTCAGTACCGAAGGGCGTGTCCAGAGTTTCAACGGCGTTGTTCGCCCGTTGGGCGATGCACGTCCGGGCTGGAAGGTGCTGCGCGTTCTCGGTAATGTTCTCGCGCTGCCGGGGTTTGACTACGACACCAGCGAGCAGGTGCGTGACAGCCTTGTTCCTGTAGGCACAGATTTCGTTTCCGGTCTCGATAATGGCCTTGTCGGAGTAGCGTTTGAGCCGGCTGCAGCATCTGCCGGCCTGCAGCGTGTAGCCGACGTGCCAATTTATTTTGCCGATGCACTTTCCCGCCGTTCGTCTGCGCTGCAGCAAACGGCCGATGCAGTTGCACCCGCCGCACGTATGAACGCTGCCACGCTGGCGCAAGCAGGTGTTGCAGAGGGCATTCAGGTGCGTCTCAAACAAGGGTCAGGTGAGGCCGTCCTGCTCGCAAAAGCAGATGAAACCGTTCCTGCCGGCTGCATTCGCGTGGCTGCGGCGCATGCTTCGACTGCCGCACTTGGCGACATGTTCGGTTCGATTACCGTGGAGCGTGCATGATGATCGATTCGCTGCAACAACTACTGCAAGGTATTTTTGGCTCGGTCTTTCCGCTGGTGTGGACGCTGCTCAAAATCGTTCTGATCATTGCACCTCTGCTGCTGGGTGTCGCTTACCTGACCTTCTGGGAGCGTAAAGTCATCGGCTGGATGCAAGTGCGTATCGGCCCGAACCGCGTGGGTCCGTGGGGTCTGATCCAGCCGATTGCCGACGGCGTCAAGCTGCTGATGAAGGAAGTCGTGATCCCGACCGGTTCCGACAAAGGTGTTTTCCTGATTGCGCCGATGTTTGCTTTTGCCCCGGCGCTCGCCGCGTGGGCGGTGATTCCTTTCAATGACACTCTAGTGTTGGCTAACGTCAATGCCAGTCTCCTCTACATCATGGCGATCACGTCAATTGGTGTGTATGGCATCATCCTGTCGGGTTGGGCGTCGAACTCCAAGTATGCCTTTCTCGGCGGCATGCGCTCCGCCGCACAGATGATTTCTTACGAAGTGGCAATGGGTCTGGCGCTGGTGGTCGTGCTGATGGTGTCGAACAGTCTTAATCTCGGCGACATCGTTAAAAGCCAGGGGCAGGGCATGTTTGCCGATAAAGGCCTCGGTTTTCTGTCATGGAACTGGTTGCCGTTGTTGCCAATGTTCGCCGTCTATCTGATTTCCATCGTTGCCGAAACCAACCGCGCACCATTTGATATGGCCGAAGGTGAGTCGGAGATCGTCGGCTTCCACGTCGAGTACTCGGGGATGGCGTTTGCCGTCTTCTTCCTCGCCGAATACGCCAACATGATTCTCGTCTCGGCGCTGACTGCACTGCTGTTCCTAGGTGGCTGGTTGTCACCGGTTGGATTCCTGCCGGACAGCCTGTTCTGGTTATTTGCAAAAATTTCTGCTGTTTTGTTCTTCTTCCTGTGGATTCGCGCAACGTTCCCGCGCTACCGTTACGACCAGATCATGCGTCTCGGTTGGAAGGTATTTATTCCGCTGTGTCTGATCTGGCTGGTCGTTGTCGGCTGCTGGATGATGTCGCCGTTGAACATCTGGAAGTGAGAGGCTCGCCATGGGTTCAATGAAAGAAATATTCAACAGTCTCTTTCTTAAAGAGCTGTTCAAGGGCATGTCGGTGACCGGACGCTACATGTTCGCGCGCAAGATCACCGTGCAATACCCCGAAGAAAAAACACCGCAAAGCTTCCGCTTTCGTGGCCTCCATGCCCTGCGACGCTACCCGAACGGTGAAGAGCGCTGCATTGCCTGCAAACTCTGTGAAGCCGTTTGTCCGGCGCTGGCGATTACCATCGAGTCGGATCAGCGGGATGATGGTTCGCGACGCACAACCCGTTACGACATTGATCTGACCAAGTGTATTTTCTGCGGCTTTTGCGAAGAAGCCTGCCCGGTCGATGCGATCGTCGAGACGCGTGTTTACGAGTACCACGGTGAAAAGCGTGGCGACCTTTACTACACAAAGCCGATGTTGCTGGCCAACGGTGACCGCTACGAAGCGGAAATCGCCGAAGACCGCGAACTCGACGCGAAATACCGCTAAAAGGCCGACACGATGGAATTCAAGACCTTCGTTTTTTATTTTCTCTCCGCGATTCTGGTGTTCGCCAGCCTGCGCGTGGTGACCTCGCGCAATCCGGTGCACGCGGCGCTTTTTCTCGTACTTGCCTTCTTCACCGCAAGCGGTGTCTGGATGCTGCTGCAGGCAGAGTTCCTTGCCATTTCGCTGGTACTCGTTTATGTCGGCGCGGTGATGGTGCTCTTCCTGTTCGTCGTGATGATGCTCGACATCAATATCGACCGGCTGCGTGAAGGTTTCTGGAGTTATCTGCCGCTGGGTTCGATTATCGCGCTGCTGATGGTCGCCGAGATGTCGCTCGTCCTGGGCGGTAATTATTTCGATCTGTTTGAGAAGAGTGTTTCTCAGACTGCCGCGAGTGATAGCAACGTGAAGGCGATTGGCCGGCTGATGTTTACCGACTACGTTTATCCATTTGAACTCGCTTCTGTCGTCCTCTTGGTCGGTATCGTTGCTGCGATTGCGCTGACGTACCGTGGTAAGAAGGAGAACAAGGCAGTCAGTCCGTCGCAGCAGGTTTTCGTCAAGGCCAAGGATCGCCTTCGCGTTCTGCAGATGCCCGCAGAGAAGCGCGACTGAACACACTCACGCAACAGATACATACGTAACGTAAGAATTCGAAGTGGCCGCGCCCTGCGCGGTTACATGCAGAAGGAACCAGGGAGGCACCTTGCTTACACTGTCCCATTTTTTGATACTTGCCGCGATCCTCTTTGCGATCGGTGTTGTCGGTATTTTCCTAAACCGGAAGAACCTTATTGTTCTGCTGATGGCCATCGAACTGATGCTGCTCGCGGTGAACATGAACTTCATCGCTTTTTCGCACTACATGCAGGATCTTGCCGGGCAGATATTCGTATTCTTCATCCTGACAGTGGCTGCTGCTGAGTCGGCGATTGGACTGGCGATTCTCATCGTGCTGTTCCGCAATCTGAAGACCATCCATGTGGATGATCTGGACAGCCTGAAGGGTTGATCATGGAAATGCAAAAACTCTATCTGCTGGTTCCGCTGGCGCCCTTGTTCGGCGCCATGATCGCCGGTTTGTTCTGTCGCGTGATCCCTCGTTGGGTAGCGCATACTGCAACGATTCTCGGTGTGACCATCGCTTTCATCGGCTCGTATTTCATATTCCGCGATGTGATGGCCGGCAACACTTTCAACGGCCCGGTCTATCAGTGGCTAACCACGGGGGACTACAAGTTTGAAGTCGGCTTTCTGATCGACCAGTTGACCGTGACGATGATGCTCGTCGTTACCTTCGTCTCGCTGATGGTGCATATCTACACCATCGGTTACATGCAAGACGATCCCGGCTACAACCGCTTCTTCAGCTATATCTCGCTGTTCACCTTCTCGATGCTGATGCTAGTGATGAGCAACAACTTCATGCAACTCTTCTTCGGCTGGGAAGCGGTGGGTCTGGTTTCCTATCTGCTGATTGGCTTCTGGTACACGCGTCCGACGGCGATTTTTGCCAACATGAAGGCCTTTCTGGTCAACCGTGTTGGTGACTTTGGCTTCATCCTTGGTATCGGTCTGGTTTTGGCCTACACCGGTACGCTGGACTACGCGGCAGTCTTCGCCAAGGCGCCTTCGCTGGCCGACACTACAATCTCGCTATTCGCCGATCGTGAATGGGCGACTGTATCGCTGATGTCGGCGACTTGCATCTTGTTGTTCGTCGGTGCAATGGGCAAGTCGGCACAAGTTCCACTGCACGTCTGGCTGCCCGATTCGATGGAAGGCCCGACGCCGATTTCGGCACTGATCCACGCGGCAACCATGGTGACCGCCGGTATCTTCATGGTGGCGCGGATGTCGCCGCTCTTTGAGCTGTCAGATACAGCGCTGTCCTTCGTCATCACGATCGGTGCGATCACTGCTTTGTTTATGGGCTTCCTCGGCATCATCCAGAACGATATCAAGCGCGTGGTTGCCTACTCGACACTTTCGCAGCTTGGTTATATGACAGTTGCACTCGGTGCCTCGGCCTACTCGGTGGCGATTTTCCACCTGATGACGCATGCCTTCTTTAAGGCGTTGCTGTTCCTCGGTGCCGGCTCAGTGATCATTGGCATGCATCATGATCAGGACATCCGCAACATGGGTGGTCTGCGCAAATACATGCCGATCACCTGGATCACCTCACTGATCGGTTCGCTGGCGCTTATCGGCACACCTTTCTTTGCCGGTTTCTACTCGAAGGATTCGATCATCGAAGCTGTGCAGATGTCGCACATCCCCGGTTCGGGTTTCGCGTACTTTGCCGTTCTGGCAGGTGTTTTCGTCACAGCCTTCTACTCCTTCCGTATGTACTTCCTAGTATTTCACGGTGAAGAGCGTTTCGGTAAGGCGCACGACGCGCATGGCCATGATACCCATGCCAAGCAAGACGGCCATGCTGCCAAGGACGATCACGCAGCGCATGGTGACGATCACCATGCCGACGATGCGCACGAAGAACACCATGGTCTCGCACCTGGTCAGAAGCCGCATGAAACGCCATGGGTCGTTACCTTGCCGCTCGTCATGTTGGCCATTCCATCTGTGATTATCGGTTTCATCGGTATTGAGCCGATGCTTTTCGGCGACTATTTCAAGAGTGCGATCTTCATCAATGCCGAAGCGCATCCGGTAATGGAAGAACTGGCGCATCACTTCCATGGCGCAACGGCAATGGCTCTGCATGCCGTGACCACCCTAGTCTTCTGGCTGGCTTTTTCAGGTGTCGCACTGTCGTGGTTCTTTTACATCAAGCGTCCGGATATTCCGGCGGCGATCAAGGCCCGCTGCGAGCCAATCTATACGCTGCTCGAAAACAAATACTACTTCGACAAATTCAATGATGTGGTGTTTGCCGGCGGCGCCCGACTGCTAGGCAAGGGGCTCTGGAAGGGGGGCGATGTTGCCGTGATTGACGGCATCATCGTGAACGGTTCCGCACGCCTTGTCGGTTGGATAGCGACCATGGTTCGCCTCTTCCAGTCCGGCCACATCTATCACTACGCCTTTACCATGATTATCGGCGTCTTCGTGCTGCTGACCCTCTGGGTCGGGCGCGCCTGAGCTAGAAAAAGACTAGGAACGATATGTCAGGTACTCCGCTCCTCTCCCTCGCCATCTGGGTTCCGATTTTTGCCGGATTTATTGTGCTGGCAACCGGATCCGACCGCAATGCGCCGCTCGCGCGAATGCTGGCGCTAGCCGGCGCGATCGTCGGCCTGCTTGTGACGATTCCGCTCTACACGGGTTTTGACCTCAAGACGCCGGCCATGCAGTTCGTTGAACTGATGCCGTGGATTCCTCGCTTCAACATCAACTATCACCTCGGTGTCGATGGCATTTCGATGCTCTTCGTCATACTCAATAGCTTCATCACGATCATCGTCGTAATTGCCGGTTGGCAGGTCATTACCAGCAAGGTTGCTCAGTACAACGCAGCCTTTCTGATTATGTCGGGTTTGCTTAACGGTATTTTCTGCTCGCTCGACGGCATGTTGTTCTATGTCTTCTTCGAAGCTTCGCTGATCCCGCTCTACCTGATCATCGGTATCTGGGGGGGCGACAATCGCGTTTATGCAGCATTCAAGTTCTTCCTCTATACGCTGGCCGGTTCTCTGCTTTTCTTGATCGCGCAACTCTATCTGTTCGTGCAATCTGGTGGCAGCTTCTCGATCCTCGACTGGCAGCAACTACCCCTCAGCATGAGTGCCCAGATATGGCTGTTTATTGCATTCCTCATCGCCTTCGCCGTCAAGGTGCCAATGTGGCCGGTGCATACGTGGTTGCCTGATGCTCACGTTCAGGCACCGACCGGTGGTTCGGTCGTGCTGGCAGCCATTGCGCTGAAGCTTGGTGCTTACGGATTTCTACGTTTCTCTCTGCCGATTGCGCCGGATGCCTCACATGAGTTGTCGTGGCTGGTTGTTGCTCTATCGCTGATTGCCATCGTCTACATCGGCTTTGTCGCCCTAGTTCAGGAAGACATGAAAAAACTGGTGGCTTATTCGTCGATTGCCCACATGGGCTTTGTAACGCTGGGCTTTTTCATGTTCAGTGCGATTGGGATGGAAGGCGCACTGGTGCAGATGGTTTCGCACGGCTTCGTCGCTGGCGCGATGTTCTTCTGTATCGGTGTCATGTATGACCGTGTGCATTCTCGCCAGATCGCTGATTACGGCGGGGTGGTAAACACCATGCCAAAATTTGCCGCATTCTTCATGCTCTTCTCGATGGCTAACGCCGGTTTGCCGGCAACATCGGGTTTCGTAGGTGAATTTATGATCATTCTGGGCGCAGTCAAATACAACTTCTGGGTCGCTTTTGCTGCTGCTTCGACGATGATCGTCGGTGCCGCCTACACGCTGTGGATGTACAAGCGCGTCATTTTCGGCAAGGTAACCAATCACCACGTTGCCGAAGTGAGCGACATCAACGGTCGTGAATTCCTGATTCTGACATTGCTGGCAATCGGTGTTCTAGTAATGGGTCTTTACCCGTTGCCTTTCACCGAAGTCATGCACAGCTCGGTCAATGAGCTGTTGCGTCACGTTTCCGTCAGCAAGATCCATTAATTGGTAGCCGCTATGACTCTTGCCGAAATGCAATTCGTTCCGCCCAGCCTGTTTCCGGCCAGTGCGGAGATATTCCTGCTTACGATGACCTGCGTCATCATGATGGTTGATCTCTTTGTTAAAGACAAAAGACGTACGCTAACCTTTGTCCTGACTCAGCTGACACTGATTGGTGCTGCTGCAGTCACATTCGCAACTAGTACCGGTGAGATTGCCTACACTTTCAGTAATATGTATGTGGCTGATTTGATGGGTAGTTTGTTGAAGTTGCTGCTCTACTTCACCGTCTTTGTTGTTCTTATTTACTCCCGGGGTTACGTCATTGACCGCACGCACCTAGCTAAAGGTGAGTTTTACACTCTTTCGCTGTTTGCCACGTTGGGCATGATGGTGATGATTTCGGCTAATCATTTCCTGACCATCTATATCGGTATCGAGTTGCTCTCCTTATCACTTTACGCGATGGTGGCGCTGAACCGCGACTCGGTGACTGCAACCGAGGCGGCGATGAAATATTTTGTGCTTGGTGCCCTAGCTTCCGGTCTGCT
>CAJBIL010000377.1 GCA_903953145.1 uncultured beta proteobacterium | reverse complement strand
TGGCCGAGGAGGGTGATGTTGCCGCCTTTGCCGGTGCTGACGAGTTCAAGGACGGTTTCATAGACGGTGTCAATCGTACTTCCCGCACCGCCATTGATGGTCAGATTGGTGGGGTCAAGTAGCCAACTGCCGGCTTTCCCCCGGGGTGCGGCAAGGTCGACTTTTGCGCTGTAGCGCAAATGCTTGCCGGAGGTCTCGATCAAGCCGCCGTTGCCGCCCGCCGCGCCACCGCGCACCGAGTACGCGCCAGCCGAGGTGGTCATGCCGTCCGACCAGACAATCACCTTGCCGCCATCGCCCTTGGTGATGGCATCCGCTTTCAGGCTGACGTCGTTGCCGACATAGGTGTGGCTGGCGTTTTGTATGGCGCTGTTGCTGCCCTGGTAGTCGCCGCCGACCAGCACGTTGCCGCCGCCGCTGCCGCCGGAGGCATTGACGGTGCTTGTGCCGTCGAGCCCGACGCGCTGGCCGAGGAGGGTGATGTTGCCGCCTTTGCCGGTGCTGCCGTTTGCGCTCAGGGCGCTGCTGTGGGCCAGCGTGTCGCCCTGTTCGGCTTGTACGTTGATGCTGCCGCCGTTGCCGCTGCGGCTCCCCGCGTTGGCGCTTAACTGGCTGCCGGATTCGAGTACGGCATTGCCTTGCAGGGCCTTGAAGATGATCTTGCCGCCGTCGCCGACCAGCGCGGCATTGGCGCTGATGGTGCCCTGATTACGCAGGCTGGCGCCGTAGACGCCGATATTGCCGCTTTGCGCGAGTAGTTGGCCGAGATTAAGCGCCTGGGTGTCGGTGGCGGTGATTTCGATGCGCAGATGCGGGCTGCCGATGTCGAGCAGCTGCACGCTGCGGCCGGCAGCGAGGAGGATGTCGCCGTTTGGTGCGTTGATGATGCCGCTATTCTGGATGTCGGGAGCGATGAGGTAAATGTTGCCGCCACTGCTGGCGTTGATGCTGCCCTGGTTGATCACTGCGCCGGCGTTGCTGCCGGCTGTGAAGTTGAGCTTGCCGGCACGGAAGTCGTTGTCGCTGATGTTAAGGGTGGACGCAATGAGGCCGGCGACGTCGATTTTTGAGCCCTGCCCGAAAACGATGCCGTTGGGGTTGATCAGGTAAACCCGGCCATTGGATTGCAGGGCGCCGAGAATACTCGACGGGTCTTGCCCGACGACGCGGTTAAGTACGGTGCTGGCGGCGCTTTGTTGCTGGAAGCGGGTGGTTTCGCCTGCGCCAATGGAGAACTGTTGCCAGTTGATGATGGCGCCGGGTGTATTGCGCACGGTGAGCAGCTTGCCTTGCTGGGTAAAGCTGGCCTGACCCGCAGTAACTGCCGGATTAACCGGGTTGGCGTGTGCCGTGCCCGCCAGAAAACAGGCGAGCAACGCGCCGTAGACAGGGCTGAAGCGGAATAAGTCGGACGAATTCTTCATGATCAATCCCTCGGCAGCGCAGGGTGCGCTTTACATGGACGTGCTTAAGCTCACTATAGCAAGCGAATCAGAAGATGTAACCCATGCCGAAATGAACTTTGGGGCTGCTGTCCTGACGCTTGTAGCCGTCTTCTTCTACGATCCGGGCTGCGTCAAACTTGAGAGTGAACGATTTGCCGATGCCCATGCGCAGGCCGGCGCCGAGGCTGGCAATGCCGGCACGACTGGTTTCGCCGGGTAGTGCATGGTTGCGCCAGACTTTGCCCTGGTCGTAAAAAACAAGGCCGCGAATGTTGGCGCCTTCCTGAATGTGACGCCCGAAATCCGGGGAATAAACTTCCAGGTTGATATTGGCGCCTTTGTCGTTGGCGACTTCCCGTTCGCTGAAGCCGCGCACAGAGGTGTTGCCGCCAACGCCGAATTGCTCGCCGGGCACTAGCGCGTCGTTGCTGTATTGCATGGCGAGTACGGCGCGAATTTGCCAGTCGGCTTCGAGTAATTGGGTGTGCTGGGCGCCGAGCTTGATCAGCTGGTAGCTGGCGGATGCGCCGGCTCTGACGCTGCTAAAAACGGCATCACCACTTTTGCCAGTACCTGACGGGTTGTAATAAATCGAGCTGTAGAAGCTGGTGTCGGTGCGATCCCCTGCCCAGCGGCCGTCGTAAGTCAGGGACAGCGGGTGAACGGTGTAGTCGGGGGTGATTGATCCGCCACCGTTGATCGGCAGGGTGGAGTTCCGGTAGGCGCGGATGTCGAGCCCGTAGGCTAATTTGTGCTCGTAGGCGGCGATCCGTGGCAGGTGCTGGTTGTAGCGTAGGCCGAAAATCTTGCCGCTGCCGCTGACGTTGAAGAGGTTGCTGACAACGCCGCTGCTGACATCCGAGTAACCGGCAAAAACGTCAATCGAATGACCTTGTTTGTAGAGCGGGATGTGATAGCCGGCACCGGCGATGGCGACGCGATCAGGCCGGTCGCTGGTGGTGTAGCGCAGGGTGAGCGAGTGATCCAGGTTGCCGATATTGTTGTGTTGCCAGCCGGCGTTGAAACGGCTGATGCCCGTTTCGTTGGTGCCGGTATTGTCGTAGTTGGCGAAGGCTTTGATCGGCGACTCGTCCTTGACGGTGACCAGCGCTTCGATCTCGCCTTCGTTGCCCCCGGCGCGCATCACCAGTTGCGTTTGTTTGGAGGCGTTTTCATTGGCGACCCGCAGGCCGGCGCCGAGGCTTTCAAGGTCGGGGAAGGCGCCTTTCTTCAGGCAACATTGTGAAAAACGCACAAGAGCAAGGTATCTTTGTGGTGTTGATTGATTCAGAGAACGCATTGGATGAAGATTGGCTCAAAGCCTTGGGTGTGGACACAAGTGAAAGCAAATTGCTGAAGTTGAGTATGGCCATGATTGATGACGTAGCCAAGACCATTTCAACATTCATGAGCGACTACAAAGCACTGCCCGAAGGCGAGCGTCCCAAGGTCATGTTTGTGATTGACTCATTGGGCATGTTGTTGACTCCCACTGACGTGAACCAGTTTGATGCTGGCGAAATGAAGGGTGACCTGGGTCGTAAACCCAAAGCGCTCACTGCTTTGGTTCGTAACTGTGTGAACATGTTTGGCTCATACAATGTGGGTTTGGTTTGTACCAACCACACATACGCAAGCCAGGACATGTTTGACCCCGATGACAAGATCTCCGGCGGTCAAGGTTTCATTTACGCCAGTTCAATTGTGGTGGCCATGAAGAAGATGAAGCTCAAAGAGGACGAGGACGGCAACAAAGTGTCAGACGTCAATGGTATTCGTGCAGGCTGTAAAGTTATGAAAACACGTTATGCCAAACCGTTTGAAGGTGTGCAAGT
>CAJBIL010000376.1 GCA_903953145.1 uncultured beta proteobacterium | reverse complement strand
GGCACTGTGGCCACTATTCGCCGCCTGGCCAGCGTCGACTTTCGCGTCAAGGCCATCATCAACACCCGAAATTTCGGGCACATCCGCTCCCCCATCCACGGTTTGCTGCAGGCCACTGGCAGCGCAGTGATCGGCATGGCATCCGACCTGCAAGACCCCCCCGAACTGATCAGCGATTTCGTACACCAATGGGAAGCTGGTTTCAAAGTCGTGGTCGGGGTCAAACCCACGAGCCGCGAAACCGCACCGATGTTCGCACTGCGTCGCCTGTACTACGCCACCGTGGGGCGCATCGCCGACATCAAGCTGATTCCGCACTTCACGGGGTTTGGTCTTTACGACCGATCAGTGATTGAGGCGGTGCGTAGCATTGATGATCCCTACCCGTACTTTCGGGGCCTGATTGCCGAGTTGGGATACGCATATGCGCAAGTTCCCTACACGCAACCCATGCGCGTGCGCGGTGTTACCAAAAGCAATTTCTACGCACTGTACGACATGGCGATGCTCGGCATCACCAGTCACTCAAAAGTGCCTCTGCGCCTTGCCACCATGGCGGGGTTTGCGCTGTCGGGTTTCAGCCTGCTCATTGCATTCGGCTACCTCGTTCTAAAGCTCACGCAATGGGAGCAAATGTCGTTTGGCATGGCCCCCATCCTGATCGGCTTCTTTTTCTTTGCCTCGGTACAACTATTCTTTATCGGCCTGCTCGGCGAATACATACTTCAAATTCATACGCAGGTGCAAAAGCGGCCACTGGTAATTGAACGGGAACGGATCAATTTCCGCCCATAGTGCAAGAACAAATCACTTTTCGTGTTGCTTATGGACCGCACTCCAACATTTCTCGAGCGTCATGGGGCTGAAGTAATCCAAGATTGAGTGCAAGCGTTTGTGATCGCAAAAAGTAACGCCGCTCATACACACCACTTATACAAATTGACGATTTAATCGTCTTAATGTATAAGTTAGATATGATTCCTCGCACCCTTGCCGAAACCCTGCGTCGCCTTGCCCAAAGCTTTCCGGTCGTTGCCATCACCGGACCAAGGCAATCGGGCAAGACAACGCTGGCCCGAGCCGTTTTCCCTGACAAACCTTATGCATCGCTCGAAGACCCAATCGAGCGCGCCTTCGCCTTGGAAGACCCACGGGGTTTTCTGGCGCGCTTTGATCAAGGTGCCGTATTCGATGAAGCACAGCGCTGGCCGGATCTTTTTTCCTATTTGCAGGGCATGGTAGATCAGCAGCGAACGCCCGGCCGGTTTGTACTTAACCGGGTCTCAACAGTTCGGACTGCTCGCTGGCGTCACCCAGTCACTGGCGGGACGCGTCGGGCTTACCCGACTGTTGCCGTTCGCGTTTGACGAACTACCCACCGCATCCAGACAATTTAGCCTTGACTCAATCATGCTGCTGGGCGGTTATCCGCTTCTGCATACTGAACCCGCAATAGCTTCGGATTGGTTCGCCAGCTACGTCGCCACCTATATCGAACGCGACGTACGCCAAGTGCTGAACGTGAAGGATGTGACGACTTTTCAGCGCTTCCTGCGCTTATGCGCCGGTCGCACCGGGCAATTGCTCAATCTGAGCGCGCTGGCGGGCGAAGCCGGGATTTCCCACAGCACCGCTCGCGCCTGGCTGTCCGTTCTCGAATCCAGTGATCTCGTTTTCCTGTTGCCACCCTATCACCGCAACTTCGGAAAACGGCTGGTCAAGACGCCCAAACTATACTTTCTCGATACAGGGCTGGCGTGCTGGTTGCTGGGCATCCGTTCTCCGGATGTTCTCGCCCTTCATCCAAGTCGCGGTGCGCTGTTCGAAACTTGGGTGGTATCCGAATTCGTCAAGGATCGCTTCAACCGTGGTCTGCCGGCCGATCTGTATTTTTGGCGCGACAACAACGGGCTGGAGGCCGATCTGGTTTTTGAGGTCGGCACACGCCTGCAGCCCGTTGAGATCAAATCCGGGCAAACGGTGACTCGCGATTACATCAAGGCAGGACAGGCTTCGGCGCGCTTTGCCGGCGACGAAGCGCTGCCGCCATGGCTGATTTATGGCGGCAACGAATCCTATGAACGAAGCGGGCTGCGGGTAATCGGCTGGCGAGACATGGCGCCAGCCGCCGACTCACCAGCGTCGACTTTTTGCTAATCTCCGTCACTTTTGGAAATCGCCGACTCGGATGCTTAAATGACTCATCCAACATACGGCGCATCGTGTGCATACCGTTATCAGTCAGAACACTACCCCAATCGCGATCCACCGTACGAACATGATCGTCTTGCAAACTCACCGACACACGCAGAAATGCACGAACGCGCCATAGAACTTGGAAAACTCGGTGTCCAGCACATCGAGCATGGTCGGTTTGCGGAAGCCGAAGCCT
>CAJBIL010000375.1 GCA_903953145.1 uncultured beta proteobacterium | reverse complement strand
TTCATTCAGAATATTCATTCAGAATATTCATTCAGAATATTCATTCAGAATATTCATTCAAAATATTCATTCAAAATATTCATTCTGGATATTCATTTTTCATAGATATTCATTTATTCTTGGTTATACTTTCATGAAGTGTTCCATCATTCATAGATATTCCTTCATTCATGAAGTATTCCTTTCAACGGCAATGAGATCGTAATTTTTGTTCCTTGTTCCAGTTCACTGGACACTTGTATATCGCCACCAAAATTTTTGACGATGCCCATGCTGACCCACAATCCTAATCCTGTGCCCTTCCCTACTTCTTTCGTCGTAAAGAATGGATCGAATATTTTAGGCAGTACGAACGGGCGTTGTATCCATGGTCATCTTGGCAGAATTAAACAAGCATTTTAGAGCTACTTTGGCAGATTAAATCTAATTGCTGCATGAAGATGATGAAACAAAATCAACCAGACCGAATCCAATGCGTTACCGATTACCCCGTGATAAGTATTCACTGGTATCCTGCTATCCGGTAAATTTACGCGATGCGTAACTACTTTACTATTGAGACAATTGTTACCTCATGATCAAAGAAGCAACAAATTCAGAAAAAATAGAGGCGTCTCCCGAAAGTCGTCGACATGTGATCGGGATTGGCGCGTCTGCGGGCGGCTTGGAGGCATTGAGCCAGTTTGTTGCTGCTTTGCCGCGACAGCTTGATTGTATCTATGTGATCGCACAGCACATGTCGCCAACCCATCGTAGTTTGATGGCGGAAATACTTGGGCGTGAAACGCGCTTGCCGGTACGTGAGATGGTTGATGATGAGTTGCCCCTGACTGATGTGATTTACATCATTCCGCCAGGTACTAACATGGTGTTCCAGAAAGGACGCTTTCATCTCACCACGCCTTCGCCTGAGGTTTCTCCGAAACCTTCGATCAACCTCCTGTTTCAGTCTATGGCGGAGGAGTTTGATGAACGTGCAGTGGGTGTGATTCTTTCTGGCACAGGTTCCGACGGTACGCGCGGCATGCGGGCGATCAAGGCGGTTGGCGGCGTTACTTTTGTTCAGGTGCCGGAGACTGCCAAGTACGATGGTATGCCACGCTCGGCGATTGACGCCTGTGTGGCTGACCGCATTCTTTCGCCGGATCAGATGGGGCGTGAGATTGAACGGCTGGTACGTTTTCCCGGCATGATGCCTGAGTTCGAGGGGCTTGAGCAGCGCCCGGCTGAGCTATCCGAGCTTTTTGAGCGGGTACGTCAGCGCACCAAAATCGATTTCTCCAGTTACAAGCTATCCACCGTTCAACGCCGGCTGCAACGGCGAATGATTGCTACTGATACCGGTACGCTAGCTGCCTATCTGGCTTACACCGATGCGAATAATAAAGAGCTGGATGCGCTGGCCAAGGAAACACTGATCTCTGTTACCGAGTTTTTCCGTGACAAGGATGCGTTTCGTGCGCTGGAGCGTTTTGCGCGTGATCTGGTGCAACTCAAGCAGCAGGGCGAAGAAGTGCGCGTCTGGGTAGTGGGCTGCGCGACAGGTGAAGAAGCGTATTCCCTGGCAATTTTATTTTCTGAGTTGATTACTGAAGGTGGTGGCAAGGTTCGCTTGCAGATTTTTGCGACTGATCTTGATAGCGAGGCGCTTACTGTTGCGCGGCGTGGTATTTACAACCAGGCAGCAATGGCTGAAATGCCGACGGAGTATATTGGCCGGTACTTTCAGCCAAGTGGTAATGGGTTTGAGCCGGTCAAAAAGTTACGGGATTGTGTGACCTTTGCCCGCCAGGATGTTACAGCGGACCCCCCGTTTCTACGCGTCGATCTGGTTACTTGCCGTAACGTCATGATTTATTTCAATGCCGAGCTACAAACCAAGGTGCTGGCAATTTTGCGCTACGCCTTGCGTGATGACGGGCTTTTGTTTCTTGGTCGCTCAGAAACAGTTACCCAGCAGGAGTCGCTGTTTTCGGCAGCTGACCGGCGTGCTCGAATCTTCCGTCCTCGCGGCCAGGGGCGGCCGGTTTCGGTGGGTAAAATTCCAAGCGGCAAACTGGTGCGAGGCCAGTTAAAAACCCCGGGAGATGGACTGCGGGCGCCAGCCAAGTCGCATGAACGCGTCTTCCTCGGGGCGGTGGCTAATTGTTTTGGCCCGGCGATGTTGGTCGACGCGGGCTTCCGGATTTTGCACAGTCATGGTGAAGTCAGCCGCTTCATCACTTTCCCGGCTGGTGCGCCTGAAATGAATCTGGCGCAGCTTATTGCCCCCGAACTTGCCAATGAGTTGTTGACGACGCTGCATCGGGCGCGCCGGCGCCACGCTATTACTTATAGCCGTAGACGTCGCCTTGCCGCGCTTAATGGTGCTGTTTGGCGTCTGGCGATTCATCCGGTTGAATCCGTGTTTGATAGCGAGCTTTTTCTGGTTGTGTTTGAAGCGGCGAGCCAGATCAAGTCTTCGCGCAATGAAAGTTCAGAAGCCCAGAAATTAAGTGACCTGGCTGAAGATAGCGATTCGGATGAGTTGGCTTCTACGCGTGAGCACCTGCAAACCCTGATGGAAGAGATGGCTGCTTCCAACGAGGAAATGCAGGCGCTTAACGAAGAAATTCAGGCCGCGAATGAAGAGTTGCAGGCGACGAATGAGGAACTTGAGGCTTCCAACGAAGAGTTGCAGGCAACCAACGAAGAGCTGGTCAGCGTTAACGAGGAAAGCCAGATCAAGTCGGCGGAGTTGGCCGCGATCAATAGCGAGTTCGAGAGTGTCTATAACACGATGGATTTTCCGGTCGTCGTTTTTGACACGGAGCTTTACCTCCGGCGCGCCAACGGTGCTGCGACGCGTAGTTACGATCTTCCGATGTCCAGCTCCGGGCAGCATATTGGCCGGCTGAATCTCCCCGCCTATCTCTCGGGTATCGAAAAACGCCTGGCTGTTGCCCTCGCCTCGTGCCACAAGGAAAATTTCCCGGCTGAATTTGATGGCTGTACCTACCAGGTATTTATTACTCCGGTATTGAGCAGTAGCGGGACAGCTCAGGGTGTTGTGCTGGTTCTGGTTGATAACAGTGATCTGGTCAATGCGCACGCACGCATTCTGGATAGCCAGGAGCGACTTCTGGCGATCATGAATCACTCGGTTTCACTGGTCTGGCTGAAAGACGCGGCGGGGCGATATGAGTTCGTCAATCAACGTTTCCTTGAGCTGTTCGGCGTCAAGTCGGCTGATGTGATTGGTAAATCGGATCAGCAGCTCTTCAGCACCGAGATTGCGCAGCTGTTGCGCGGCAAGGATCTGGATACCATGCGCAAATTGGGCGCGCTGGAGTCAGTCGACGCCCTGTCTTTGCCAGCCGGCCACGTTTGGCTGGAATGTATCCGTTTCCCGATTTTTGACCAGAATGGCGTGGTTCGCGCGGTATGTACTCAAGCCAGCGATATTACGCGCAGGCGGCATGCAGACGAGCAGTTGCGTCTTGCTGCAAAAGTGTTTGATCGTGCCGGAGAGGCGATTGCAATCACCGACGCCCAAGGCGTGATCATTACCGTCAATGAAGCCTTCAGCAAAATTACTGGTTATGCGCTAGCCGAAGTGATTGGCAAGACGCCCGCGGTTCTTCAGTCCGGGCAACATTCTGCAGATTTCTACACAGCCATGTGGCGTGCCTTGATGGAGCAGGGCAGCTGGCAGGGAGAAATCTTCAATCGTCGCAAGAACGGGGAGGTTTTCCCGGAGTGGCTGACCATCAATTCGGTCAAAAATGACGATGGTGTTCTAACCAATTATGTGTCGATTTTCAGCGACATTACCGCGATCAAGAGTTCGCAGCGACGCATTGAGTTTCTTGCAACACACGATGAATTAACCGGTCTGCCGAATCGGAGCCTGCTGATTGATCGCCTGAAACATGCGATTCTCAAAGCTAAACGGCAAAAAGAGAAGATTGCCATCCTGTTCATTGATCTGGATAACTTCAAAAATATTAACGATACCCTCGGCCATGATGTCGGCGATATCCTGCTGCAACAGGCGACTGAGCGCTTGCAACGTTGTGTGCGCGACTCCGATACCCTGGCGCGTCTTGGCGGTGATGAGTTTGTTGCGATACTTACTGACGTGCAGCTTGAAGAGATCAATACGGTGGCGGGCCGTATTGTCGATTTCCTGGGTGCCTCGTTCCGTATCAACGACAACAACCTTTATGTTTCCGCCAGCATTGGCGTCAGTATTTTTCCTGAAGACGGCAATGACAGTGTCAGCCTCCTGAAAAATGCAGATACCGCGATGTACCGCGCCAAGGAGCGCGGGCGTAATCAGTACCAGTTCTTTGCCGATGAAATGAAAGTCATCGTATTGCAGCGGATGACGCTGGAAACCGGTTTGCGGATTGCCCTGGAGGCGGGCCATTTCCGCATGGTGTATCAGCCCAAGGTGGATATTCGTACTGGTGCGATTGTCGGCGCGGAGGCGCTATTGCGTTGGCGCGATCCCGCGCTGGGTGAAATTTCACCGGTTCAGTTCATCCCGGTCGCAGAAGGCTGCGGTCTGATGGTACCGATTGGTAGCCATGTTTTCCAGATGGTATTGGCGCAGATAGCGGCCTGGCGGGAGGCGGGAATCGACGTGCCATTCATTGCGATTAACGTCTCGGCCTACCAGTTGCGCGATACCGAATTCGTGGAAAAAGTTGCTCGCTGGATTACCGAGGCGGGCGTGCCGGCCTCGTGTATCGGTATTGAGCTGACCGAGAGCGCGCTGATGGAGCGCATCGATATCGTGCGCGATATGCTGATTCAACTGCAAAAAATGGGCATTGCTTTGAGTATCGATGATTTTGGAACCGGCTATTCCTCACTGGCCTATTTGCGCAAGTTGCCGATCCATGAATTGAAGGTGGATCGCAGTTTTGTCGATGGCATTGCTGATGAGCCTGATGATCGCTCGATCGCCAAGGCAGTGATCGATATGTCCCGCGCGCTCGGTTTGCGGGTGGTCGCGGAAGGTGTTGAAAACGAGGCGCAGTTGCGGGTGCTTGAGGCTGAAGGCTGTCAGATCGTGCAGGGTTTCTTTTTCCACAAACCATTGACGCCTGATGATTTTTCCAGGGTGCTCGCGCTTGCGCCCAGGCCTCCTCAATGATGATCCGCGAGAAGGCCGCTTAACCAATGAACGATAAAGCAGTGCTCGAGAACCTGATTAACGGCTGTGAATCCGAGCAGCTCCATCTTTCCGGGGCAATCCAGTCATTTGGCGCAATGCTGCGAATTGATGCTGAAACGCTGACCGTCACACATGCCAGCGCCAATCTGAAGGAATTTGTTGATGTTGCTGTAGACGACATCCTTGGCCGGTCGATCAACGAAACAAACTGGCTTTCATCGCACAGCTTTTTGCGGCTTCCTGAACAGCCGGGAAAAACACTGGCGTTGCCCCGTGTGATGGAGAATGAAACGGGGCGCATTGATGCACTACTGATCCGGGGTAAAGGCTGCATTATTGTCGAGGTCGAGCGTAACAATATTCCGGCCGAGCCAATTGCGATTCATCAGTATCAACGTCCTTTGATGGTGCCGCCCCATGATCTGGATGAGTTGGAGGAATACCACCAGGTTTTGTTGCAGGCTTTTCATGCCGTCACCGGTTTTGACCGGATCATGATTTATCGCTTCAAGGAGGACTGGTCGGGCGAGGTGGTTGCCGAGTCAACGGCGCCGGAGATGGGCAGCTATCTTGGCTTGAACTTCCCGGCCAGCGATATTCCCGCCATTGCCCGCAATCTTTACATGATCAACCCCGCACGGATGATTCCCGACACGCGTGCGCCGGTAATCCCTGTGATTGGTCTCGGTATTGATTTGCCGGATTTGACCTGGTCAGATCTGCGCAGTGTTTCCCCCGTACATTTACAGTATCTCGCCAATATGGGGGTTGCCGCCTCATTTTCGGTGCCGATCCGGGTGGCTGGCAAGTTGTGGGGCCTCGTTGCCTGCCATCATCAGCGCCCGATTGCGTTGTCTCCCGATCAACGTAATGTTTGCGTTGCACTGAGTAACGCTTACGCCTTGGGTTTGACCTCACATCTCGCCAGCCGTCGTTTGCAAATGCTGGATAGTCTGGAGCGCCGGATCGATCGTGTTCTTGAAGCGATTTCTGAATTCAAGGACCCGCTCGATGGTATCGAGACAAATGGTCAGGTTTTGATGGCTGCGATGGCGGCGCAGGGCTTTGCGATGGCACTCAGGAGCGATGTGGTGATTGCAGGCGATGGCCCTGATCTGGATGGGCTGGCAGAAATCGACGACTGGTTTCTCAACGAATGCAAAGCCTCCATCTTTCACACCGATCATCTGGTTGATATCTTCCCGGAGCAGCACGCTGTGTTGCTCGTGGCCAGTGGCATGATGGCGGTCAAGGCACGCTCCCAGCGTTCCGGCTGGGTTCGTTTTTACTGGTTTCGCCCTGCCGAGCCACAGGAAATGGTCTGGGCAGGCAACCCCAACAAGCCTGTCGTAGAAAATGCGGGTGCGATTGCGTTATCGCCACGGCGCTCCTTTGAACGCTGGGTGGAGACAAAAACGGATTACAGTCGCGCGTGGTCGAACGAGGAGCGCATGATTGCCAGCAAGTTCCGCAATAATTTATTGCGCTGGCTTTGATGAGTGCTGAAGTGATGAGTATGGCCCTGCCAGAAAAACCCTCATTGCTTCATCACCAGCTCCGGCAGGCGACCAAAATTCCCCACCATGCGCTGGATCATCACCCGGTTTTGCAGCCGCTGCTTAAACCCAGTATCAGCGTGGCGCAATACGGCAATGCGCTGGCTGCGTTGCATGGCATTTATGTGCAGGCAGAGGCCGGAATTTTCTCATTTCTCGAGCAGCATGCCGGGCTGTTCGACTACCACTCACGATACAAACTTCCGGCCCTGGCGTCCGATCTGGCTTTGCTTGGCCGAATCCCGGTGCCATGCAGTACGGCGGTTGCGGCGCCAAAAACGATGGGTGCGCTGATCGGTATTCTGTACACCCTTGAAGGCTCAACACAGGGTGGTCAGTTTATCGTGCGCCATCTGCGCCAAGTCTTTGACGAAACCGTCCCTGTGCAGTTTTTTAACGGCTATGGCGATTTTTCACGCCAGCGCTGGCGTGAGTTTCTGCATTTTGCCGATGCTCATTGCCCCGTAAGCGAGTACGAAACGGCAGCAGCGTCTGCCGTAACGTTGTTCGAGGCCATCAAGAGTCAGCTTGATGCGGCGCACCGGCGTTTCGAAAACGGCTGAATCCGTTAGTGATTCAACATCACGCAACGCACTTAAATAAGCTGGCACACATCCTGCAATGATCTATCTCAGAAACATGAGATGGGTCTTGTAGCCTTGTTATGGCAAGGGTTAGCCGGGATTGACAGGCGTGAGGCGGCAAAAATTGCCACTTCAGTCGATACCGGCGGCAAAGTGGGTAAAAGCGGCAAACTTTGCAACTTGATGCCTGGCGCCACACTCATGTTTCCGGAAATGAATGTTTATTCTTATCGGAGACGAGATCATGTACAAACTTCAATATCTGATGGACCTGCTCAAAGGGCCTGCGACGGGGGATACGGAAATGGCTGAGCGTGTGCGCCAGTTGTCGGTTGCCTGCTCACGCTTTATTTCGACCAAGCCGGCAAATTAACGCGCCAATCGATTTGCTGGCGATTTGCTGGCCATTTTCTGCTGTCAGTAAAGCAGAAATGGATGCCGTGTCGTTTCCCATGCAGATTCATCTGACTTGGCCTCGGCATCGAAGGCTTCGCAATCGTCCGGTGTGGCTGATGGGTTGTCCACCCACTCGCGTAATTGTGAGCCGCCATTGATCAGGTCGATGGCTAAACGGTCGTGTTCGTATTCGTAGGCAAAGTCGCGCCAGAGCACATAGTCCGGCTGCAGGCGGCGGAGTGCTTTAAAAGCGAGCGCCTGTAAGCGCCACGGACGAAAACGGGCGTGCTGGTAATGGCTGTCTTCAACGTGAATCTGTACGCCGTTGCATAGCTTGCCCGCGTGCTTGTGGAAGGTTGGTTCAAACCAGCAATCGCGCAGGCGACAACCGTCAAGCCATGCGGGTGCGAGGGCGTGCATTTCGGCGATTAGCGCGCGTGCATCAATATCCGGCGCGCCAAATAGCTCAAGCGGGCGCGTCGTGCCGCGCCCCTCGGAGAGCGTCGTGCCTTCGAGCATCACCGTACCCGCGTAGCAACGTGCCATGGCGAGGTTGGGGGCATTCGGGCTGGGGTTGATCCAGCTGCGTTCGCCTGACGGCCAGCCATAGCCGGGTGCTGCGTCGGGCAACCAGCCCTGCATGGTGATCACTTCACATTCAACATCAAGCTTGAGTTCAGCGATGAACCAGCGCGCCAGTTCGCCCATCGTCAGGCCGTGGCGCATCGGTAGCGGGCCGGCGCCGACAAAGCTTTCCCAGCCGCTGCGCAGCAGGAATCCCTCGACCGGCCGGCCGGCGGGGTTGGGGCGATCCAGTATCCACACCGTTTTGCCGTGTTCGGCAGCCGCTTCGAGCAGATAGCGCAGGGTGGTAATGAAGGTGTAGATACGGCAGCCGAGATCCTGAAGGTCAATCAGCAGTAGATCGAAGGTGTCCATCATCGCCGGTGTTGGCCGGCGCACTGCACCATAAAGACTGAATACCGGGATGCCGAGTCGTGGATCAAGGTAATCAGGTGATTCGACCATGTTGTCCTGCTTGTCACCGCGCAGCCCGTGTTGCGGGCCGAAGGCAGCGGTCAGACGCAGATCGGGGAGAGCCGCCAATGCATCGAGTGCGTGCGTCAGCGTGGCCGTCACTGAGGCGGGGTGCGCGAGCAGTGCGATGCGCTTGCCGGATAGGGGCTTGCGTAAGGCGGCATCTTCGAGCAGACGGTCGAGTCCGAATTTTATGGCGGGCATCGTGAGCGCTTTCAAGCGGTATTGCGCGGGTTGGCCAGTGCTAGCGTAAAGGCGTCGCGGTGGTGAAAATCCGGGCGCTCCGCCGGGTGACGCAGCGCCCAGTAACTATGGCAGCCATCCACCCGGTCTGTGCTTTCGACGACCGCTGTCAGATTGAGCTGAAGCATGTTGGCGTTAGCGGGGAGGGCTTCCGGTGAAATGCGGGCTTCGATTTCCAGCCGGCCGGCAAACCGGCGCGTTGTAATCGCCGGTGCTTTCATCCGGGGGGCTTTGAGGTCAGGCTGACGGTAGTCAGAAAAAGCATAAGCCGCCCATTGTCCGGATGGCGAAAAATTGAACTCAACATAGCCGGGATTCCCCGCTACACCGATAAACACCTCAAAACAGGTGTGCTCCCAAAGATTGTCCGTGTGCCCGGGTGTTTTTTCCTCCGGGATCAGCAGTCGCGCCATGTCGCCCCAAAGCCGGTAGGTGAGGCTAAGCGTTCCATCTTCCCGGATCGATGCGCAAGCCTCGACGCTGCGTACAACCGGCGCCGGCGTGGCGGTGTGGCAAATTAGCGTTAGGAAATTGGCAATAGGGGGGGCAGCAGACGGCATGCTGCGAATTTTAGCGGTTCTCGCCGGGGGCTCAAAGAAAAACGGGCACCCGCAGGTGCCCGTAGCTTTTGCTGTTGCAGGGTTGTTGCAAGGGTTAGCCGAGCGCCTTGAGCGCTGCGTCGTAATCGGGTTCGTCCTTGATTTCAGGAACCAGCTCGCTGTGCAGTATCTTGTCATTCTCGTCGAGGACAATCACTGCCCGTGCCGAAACGCCGGTGAGTGGGCCGCTGGAGAAGGCAACCCCATAATTTTTAAGGAATTCACTGCCGCGCATCGTTGAGAGATTGATCACATTGGCCAAGCCTTCCGCCCCACAAAAACGACTCTGGGCGAAAGGCAGATCGGCGGAAATACACAGCACGACCGTATTCGCCAGATCACTCGCCTTCTGGTTGAATTTGCGTACCGACGTTGCACAAGTCGGCGTATCGATGCTCGGGAAAATATTGAGCACCTTGCGCTTGCCGGCAAAACTACCGAGCGTTACATCGGCAAGGTCTTTGCCGACCAGCGAAAAGACAGGCGCGACCTGCCCGGTTTGCGGAAAATCGCCATCGACCTGAACCGGATTGCCACCGAGCGTTACTGTGCTTGCCATATTGTTTCCTTATCGGGTGATTTGAAGGGTAAGTCTGAAGGATGACTCGTTGCGTTGCAAAACTGAATCCGTATTGTCCCCGTTCGGCAAAGCATCGCCAAGTCGTGCGTGCTACGTTAAAAAAGACGATCTGCCCTGCAAGGCGCATGGATAGGCGATCTAGCACATCAACTGCCTGAAGCGTGGCGTATTTACTGGCTTCCCGTTAAGTTGATGCTGTAGAACGCCAGTTGGCGCGCCTTGCAGCTTGATACGTCTTTCTGGCGTTATCCGGATAATCAGCTTCGTCGATAACAGGATAGCCACTATCAGGCACCTGCTTTGGCTGAAAGTTCGGCGTATGGCTCACGACGTTGTTTGACGGAAGGCGGGATGCGTAGATTGCCCGGCTGGACTATGATGCGCGGACAGATATTGAGGAGCGATCTTATGGCTGATGGCGTGCAAGGCCTGAAACCCTCGGCTGGGCTTGCGTTGGCCAGCGTCCAGTTTTTCTTCACGCTCGGCTGGACGGTGTATGTGATTTTTCTGCCCGGTTTGCTCAACGCTGCCGGCCTGGCGGCTTTCTGGCTGCCCATTTTGTTGATGGCTGATCAGCTGATTTTTGCCATCATGGATATTGCTTTCGGGGTTGTGGCTGACCGGAT
>CAJBIL010000374.1 GCA_903953145.1 uncultured beta proteobacterium | reverse complement strand
TCCATAACGTCAGGTTGGAACTGGCGAGGTCGGCTGAGCCGCCGATCAGTTCAGGCAGCAGCGGGGCGAAAGCGCCGATGGCGTTTTGCGAGGCTTTGCGCGTGGCAATGTTCTCGGCCTTGGCGGCGATCTCGGCAACCGCTTTGGCGGCAGCAGCAGACCAGCCAGCCGGTAACTGACCCGCCATGCGGCGCGAGAATTCAGCCGCGAGTTCTGGGAAAGCGGCCTGATACGCGGCAAAACGGGTCGCCCAGTTACTCTCAAAAACAGCACCGCGCGCCTTGCCGTCCCAAGCCGCGTAAACGTCGTCGGGGATTTCAAACGCAGCGTGGTTCCAGCCGATCCGGGCGCGGGTGGCGGCGATTTCATCGGCGCCCAGCGGTGCGCCGTGCACGTCGTGGGTGCCTTCCTTGTTGGGTGAGCCCATGCCAATCGTCGTCTTGCAGCAGATCAGTGTAGGCTTGTTTTTTTCGCCACGGGCGGCGAGCAGTGCGCTTTCGATGGCTTGCGAATTGTGACCGTCGACGTTGGCGATCACTTGCCAGCCGTAAGCTTCAAAGCGCTTCGGCGTGTCGTCGGTGAACCAGCCTTCAACGTGGCCGTCGATTGAAATGCCGTTATCGTCGTAGAAGGCGATCAGCTTGCCGAGGCCGAGCGTGCCGGCCAGTGAGCAGGCTTCGTGCGACACGCCCTCCATCAGACAGCCGTCGCCGAGGAATACGTAGGTCGAGTGATCCACAATGTCGTGGCCGGGCTGGTTGAACTCGGCGGCCAGCACTTTCTCAGCGATGGCAAAGCCAACCGCGTTGGCAATGCCCTGACCGAGCGGGCCGGTCGTCGTTTCAATACCCGGCGTGTGGCCGACTTCAGGATGCCCCGGCGTTTTAGAGCGGAACTGACGGAAATTCTTCAGATCGTCGATCGACACGTCGTAGCCGGTGAGATGCAGCAGCGCGTAGATCAGCATCGAGCCATGGCCGTTCGAGAGCACGAAGCGGTCGCGATCCGGCCACTGCGGGTTGGCCGGATTGTGGCGCAGGTGCCGGCGCCACAACACTTCGGCGATCTCGGCCATGCCCATCGGCGCGCCGGGGTGGCCGGAGTTGGCTTTCTGGACTGCGTCCATGGCAAGGGCGCGAATGGCGCCGGTCAGGGGGGTGAAGCTGACGTGGGAGGCGACGGACACGATGGGTTTGCCGATCAGGAAAGTCTGGGGAAGGCCGAAATTATCCGCCATAACAGGGGTTTTTTCCAGCGAAAGCACGCGGCGTGCTGACAAGGTCACCTGAAACCATTGCCTTTGTATGCGATCCGGCAGGGCGCTGCGGTATAGTCGGGCGCTGGGTTGTAACAAAATCGTCATCAAAAGGGAGAAAAGACGATGCGCGAATTTTCGGGGCACTGGATGCGGCATTCCGGCGATTTCTGGGGCGGGCTGGCCGCCATGCTGGTGGCGCTGCCGGCGGCGGTGGCTTTTGGCGTGACGGTGTATGCCGCGATTGGCCCGGAATATGCGGCGTTTGGTGCGCTGGCCGGTATTCTCGGCGCCACCGCGCTGGGGCTGATTGCGCCAACCTTTGGCGGCACCGACCGCCTGATCAGCGCCCCGTGCGCGCCCGCTGCGGCGGTGTTGTCTGCCTTTGCCATCGAGCTGGTCCATCAGGGCGTCACGCCGACCACCATTGTGCTGATGATGACCGTGCTCGGCATCCTCACCGGGCTGATTCAAATCCTGATCGGCTTTCTTGGTGTCGGCAAGCTGATCAAATATATTCCTTACCCGGTGGTCAGCGGCTACCTGAGCGGCGTCGGGCTGATCATCATTGGCAGCCAGATCCCCAAATTTGCCGGCGCACCGGCCGGCGTTTCCTGGCTGGAGGTGCTGGTTTCGCCGCAAATCTGGGATATTCGCGGCCTCGCCATTGGCGCGGCGACGGTGCTGGCCATGTTGTTTGCGCCGAGGTTGATCAAAAGCGTTCCCGGCACCATCGTCGGTATTGTGGCCGGCTTGCTGACTTATCTTGGCCTGGCCAGCAGCGATGCGTCGATGCTTGAACTGGCCGGCAACCGGCTGGTCATCGGCTCACTGGGCGCGACGGGCGACGGTTATCTCGGGCTGATTACCAGCCGCTGGGCGCAGATTGGCGAGTTGAAGTTGTCGCAAG
>CAJBIL010000373.1 GCA_903953145.1 uncultured beta proteobacterium | reverse complement strand
GCGGTAGTCTGCTGAAAGCGTCGAGCAGGAGATCGTGCCGTTTTTGCGCTGCGAAGCGGCCGATGTGCAGGATGTAAGGGGTGCCGGGGCATTGGGCTGTGCCGCTTGGTTCGGTGGCGTCAAGGCGAATCCCGGTGCTGTCAAAGGGGCTGTAGATGTGCTCGATGCGCCGGGCGGTGATATCAATTTGCCGAAGATCCTCTGCAACGCCTTTAGAAACTGCAACCAGCCGGCCCTGGCCATAAAGTTGCCGGTATTTCTCAAGTCGCCGCGCTGCCTTGCCCGGGCTACGCAGGGCCAGTTTGTTGATTTCCGCAGAGAGCGTGTTGGCGATGCGGTGCCAGAGTCGCGGCAAGCCGGCCAGTTTGCTGACTTCGTCCGCAAAGGGGAGGGTGGATAGCGTCAAGTCGAACGCTTGTTGGCCTGCCAGTTGCGCCATGTGACGTTTCAGACGCAAGGCGAGCAGTCGTTTGCCAACGTATCCCTTGCTTGCAGATCGCCCGGGGGCGGTCAGTGCAGAAAGTCTTACTCCCGCAGCTAGCGTGTGTTCTACAAGGTGCTCAAGCAAAACCAGATGTGTTTCGTGTCCACGGCTGGCGAGCAGAACGGCGAGCTTGATCATCGCCTTTTCGGCGCCGCCGCCGCGCAGGTTGGTCGTGATCAGGGCAACCTTCAACGCAACCTCGGCGGGTGTTCCGTGAGCGCCTGAGCGACCGCTTGCCAGACACTGTCGACGGTAATGTCGCTCATCGGGGCCTCCGTTGTGCAGCCCGGCGCGGCCAGTGGATGATCGATCAGGTATGCACAGGGATGCGCCAGCGGGCCAATCAGCCGGCTGGGTGAAAAGCCGTGATAAAGGCCGACCAGCGGGATGTCGAGTGTGCTCATCAAGTGAGTGGGGCCGGTATCGACGCCAATGTAGAGATCGGTGAGGCTCATTAGTGACACGGTTTCACGCAAGGAAAGGCGGCCTGCGTAAAGCGTTGCGGCTGGCCCCAGATGCATCTTTAGCGCTGCTGTACGTTCATGCTCCTCCGTGCCACCGAAAATCAGGAAATGTGTGTTGGGCCAGTGGCTTTTGATCCGGTCACAAAGTGCGATGAAATGCGTTAGCGGCCAGTCGCGGTAGCCTTTGGTCGGGAAGCTGGCGATTTGCAGGCCGATCAGTGGTGTTGCGCCCGGTGTTGTGTTTCTTGGCAGATCTTTTTCCAGTGTTTGTCTCGCCCACGCTGTTTCTTGCGGCGTTGTTGCATAGGCCAGACGCAACCCGGCGGGTGCAATGCCCAGTGCCTCCGGCAGACGAAGGAGTTGCTGGACGGCATGCTCACTCTGGAAAGCCGGTACTTCGACGACACGAAACAGACGTGCATTGAGCTTGTCATCCGCCTGACGAAATGCAACAACCCGCTTGGCAACGCGCAGGGCATAAGCGACCAGCGCTTCGTCAAAACCATAGACAAGAGCGGTGTCGTAAGTTTTCCCCCCCAGCCAGCCACGAAAAGGCGCGCTTTTCTTGGTGATTTCGCCGACCTGGCGGACGAATGGCAGGTGGCGAAGTACATCGGCCCGGTTCGGGTGCCCCAGACAATCGATGATGCAGCCCGGTCGGGCGGTTGCCAGGGCGCGAATGGCGGGGGTGGCGAGCAGTGTGTCGCCAATGCGCGAAACGTTGATGACGAGAAAGCGCTCGGTCACGGGCGTATCAGTCTGCGCGACGGAAGATGTAATTACGGCCTTCCGTGTGGATCAGCCGGAATCCGCAGCCTGCAACAAGCGCGGCAATCGCTTCAGTTTCTGCCAGGCTGTGATGGGTTACGCGGTGATGAAATTCAATCAGCACCTGTCGTGCGAGGCGAATGTCGCCGTTGTCGCAGAGTTGCTTCAGTACCGCGTATTCCGCGCCTTCGATGTCGAGTTTCAGTACGTCGCACTGCTTACTGCCGGCGTATGCAAGGACTGCTGCAAGATCCACCGTATGCACCGTCAGTGTTTCGCCACCTTCAACATATTCATGGCTGCCAACCAGGCTGCCGGAAACCCCGTCCGCGCCTTTGGGCAGGGCTTCCTGCGCGCGGGGCAGATGAAACGTCAGGGTGTCGCCGGCATGAGTCCAGAATGCCTGTTCGAGAATTTCCATGCCGGCCAACGGGTGTTTGCGGCAGTAGGCCAGGCTGCGTGGATTGGGCTCAACGCCAATCACGCGACTGCCTGCAAAACGTTGCAGAAAGGCACCGGGAAAGCTGATGTCTTCACCAAGGCCTGCATCGATCAGCAATGCCGGCACGCCAATGGCTTGCGTATCAACCCACCAGCCGCCATAGCGCGTACCCAGCCGGGCATAACCCCGTGGCAGCATCCACTCTCGCCAGCGACGCCCCAGGCTGCGCTTGGTGCGTTCCCAGTGCTTGCTCAATGGGGTGGGTTTTTTGGGCAGAGGCGATTTTGCCGGCTTCATCGGGCGCTCCCTGATGTCACCGTGCGAAAAACTGTTTCCATCCGGTCCAGCATGCCTTCCAGTGAAAAACGGGTGACTGCACGCGTGCGGGCGGCGGTGCCGAGGCGTGTCGCCAGTGCCTCGTCGTGGATCAGCCGGTCAATCGCCGTTGCCAGCGCATCGGCATTTTGCGGGGCGACGACCAGCGCCGTTTCTCCATCGCTGACTGCTTCGAGAATCGCTCCGACCGGTGTCGTTACGATGGGTAGCCCGGTCAGCATGGCTTGCATGACGGCTTGTGGAACGCCTTCATTCGCGTAGGAAGGCAGGCAAAAAATATCGATGGCGCGCAGCCAGGCTTCCGGGTCCGGCTTTTGTCCGGCAAGAATGACGCGCCCTTGCAGACCCAGTTCGGTGATTTTTGCTTCGATGTTGGCCAGCATCGGCCCTTCGCCGACGATCAGCAGCCAGTCAGTCGCATCGAGTTTGGCGAAGGCTTCGAGCAGGTAGAGGTGGCCTTTCCAGCTGCGCAGGGTGGCGACGATGCCAAGGTGGTGTTGGTCTGAATTGAGACCAAGCGCTTGTCGTGCCAGGGCTTTTTCACCCGGCGCGAAGCGTTCGGTATCGATGCCGGTTGGTATCGAGGTGACGTTTTCAGGGTTTAATCCCAAGTCATGAACCAGCATTTGTTTCAGCGATTCGCCAGTCGTGACGACATGCTGCGCCGAACGTCCATAGAGCCATTTTGATCCGGCATTGATCGCCACCGGCGCCGAGATGTGGCGCGTGCGGACAAGCGCTGGCGGTTGCGCCAGCGTTGCACAGGCCAGCCCGGCCAGCCAGCTGTCGGTTGAGCTATGCGTATTGACCACATCCGGGCGGTTTTCGATCAGCCAGCGACGCATGGCAAACAGGCCGGGCAGGCGTTTCCGGCCAATCGGCAGGGCGGTTGCCAGTACGCCAAAACGCGGTGCTTCTTCGAGGATTCGCGCGTCGGGGTTGCAAAGTACCGAAACGTCGTGGCCACGCCGGATCATGCCGCGCGCTTCTTCGAGGATGCGGATTTCCTGTCCGCCCCAGCCGCTGGAGGCTTCGGTATGCACGATTTTCATGCTTCAGCGCTTTCCGGGTGTTCCGAGAACTGTAGTTTATAGAGTTGGGCGTAAATGCCGTCATGTGTCAGCAACTCGCGGTGGGTGCCGGTTTCGGCAATTCGCCCGTGCTGCATGACGACGATGCGGTCGGCGCGCTCTACCGTCGATAGGCGATGCGCAATAACCAGCGTGGTGCGCCCCTGCATCAGCGCCTCGAGCGCCTCCTGCACCAGCCGTTCGGATTCGTTGTCCAGTGCCGATGTGGCTTCGTCGAGGATGAGGATCGGTGCGTTCTTGAGTATGGCGCGGGCGATGGCGATGCGCTGCCGTTGCCCGCCCGAGAGACGGGCGCCGTTTTCACCAATCACGGTATCGAATCCTTCCGGCAATGCGCGGATGAAATCCAGCGCATGTGCGGCTGATGCGGCTTCCTCGACGGTCGAGCGCGATAAGCCCCGTGAGCTGCCAAAGGCGATATTGGCGGCAATCGTGTCGTTGAACAGCACCACATCCTGTGAAACCACCGCCACCTGGGCGCGCAGATTGGCGAGCGTGAGTTCCCGGGTGTCGTGACCATCAATCAGGATGCACCCGCCGCTCGGGTTGTAGAAACGCGGAATCAAGCTGGCCAGCGTTGTTTTACCCCCCCCGGAGGGACCCACCAGCGCCACTGTCTGGCCTGGCTCGATCAGCAGATTGACGCTGTCCAGCGCGTTGCGTTCAGCTTGCGCGTAACGGAAGCTCAGTGCACGCAATTCAATGCGGCCCGCTGCCCGTTCCAGCACCGTGCTGCCGGCATCGTTTTCCGGTGCTTCATCGAGCGCCTTGAAGATGCTTTCGGCAGCGGCCAGGCCGCGCTGCAAGGGGGCATTGACGCTGGCCAGGTGTTTGAGTGGCGCCAGCAGCATGAGCATCGCGGTGATGAAGGAGACGAAGCTGCCGACGGTCGTTTCTCCTTGCTGTGACTGCGCCAGCGCGATGTAGATCACAATGGCCACGGCGAACGAGGCAACCAGATGTACGGCTGGCGTCGTTGCAGCGGCGGCGATGCTCTGGCGCATGGCGAAACCGCGCAAGGCATTGTTGACCCTGGCGAAACGCTTTTCTTCCTGCGCTTCACCGCCGAATATCTTGATGACTTTCTGGCCGGCGATGGCTTCCTGCAACGTTTCAGTCATCGTCGCCATGCCTTGCTGTGAGGCGCGGCTCATGGTGCGCAGACGTTTGCCAAACACCTTGGTAAACAGCGCAATCGCCGGGACGACAATCAGGGTGACCAGCGTGAGTTGCCAGTTGAGATAGAGCAGCCAGCCGAGTAGCCCGACGATGGTCAGCGAATCACGGATCAGCACGGTGCCAACGCTGGTTGAGGCCGAGGCGATGTTCGAGACGTCGTAGCTGAACTTCGAGATCAGGCTGGCTGAAGAATGGTGGTCAAAGTAGCTGGTTGGCAAGTGCATCAGGCGCTCGAACAGTTGTTGCCGGATGTCATTGATTACGCGGTTTTCCACCCACGCCATTGCGTAGGAGGCGAGGTAGCCGACCAGGCCGCGCACGGCAAAAATGCCGACAATCATCAGCGGTACAAGCAGTGGCGACGCCATTCCCTGACCCGAAAAGCCGTTGTCCAGCAGCGGTTTGAGGAG
>CAJBIL010000372.1 GCA_903953145.1 uncultured beta proteobacterium | reverse complement strand
GTCAGAAGCAGCGCCTGTCGATTGCCCGGTCGTTGCTTGGCCGGCCGCGCATTCTGATTCTTGTTGAAGCCGCCCGCGCGCGTGATCCTGAAAGTGAAGCCATTTTTATCCGAAATCTGTCGCAGATCGCCGTCGGCCGGACGGTTGTCATGATTTCCCACCGTTTGTCTACTCTGGTTAACGCCGACGCAATTCTTGTCATGGAGCGTGGTCGCCTGGCGGACTGCGGTCGTCATGAAGAGTTGCTTACACGTTGCCAAACCTACCAGCAATTATGGAACCAGCAGACAAGCCATCTATAGGCCTCTTGGCAAAAGCCAAACGGAAGATGTACGGTCTCCGGGAGAAGTCGATGAAGGTCGCTGATGCGACAGCGATCGATTTTTTGCCGGACGCCGACGAGATTGAGCGTCGCCCACTGCCGAAGTCGGCGCGTATTACTTTGCATGTTGTCGCTGCGATGATGGTTTCTTTTTTGCTGTGGGCCACTTTCTCCCAGGTTGATCTCGTGGTCGTTGCGCCTGGACGTCTTGTCACGCCATTGCCGAATATCGTAGTGCAACCGCTTGATACGTCCATTATCCAGAGTATCGATGTTCGCAGTGGACAGGTCGTAAGAAAAGGCGAGCGTCTTGCCACCCTTGATGCCACTTTTACACAAGCCGATGAATCCCAGTTGAGAACGCGGTTGTTCAGTCTGAATAATCAGGTGCGCCGAATGGAAACGGAGCTTTCCGGGCACAAAAATCTGGTTCCGGATGGGCTGGATGAAGATAGCCGGCTACAGACTCGTTTGTCGTCGGAGCGCCACGCTAGCTACAGTGCCCAAGTCAATAAGCTTGAAGAATCGGTTGGGAGAGTGCGAGCTACGCTGGAAACCAATCGTCGGGATCAAAGTGGTTTAACGAGCAGGATAAGAATCTTGCAGGAAATGTTGTCAATGCAGGAAGGTCTGGTTGAAAAAAAATATGCGGTACGTGGCCGGTTGCTTGATGCACAAGAGCGGTTAATGGAGGCTGAAAGAGCGCTGGATCTCGCAAAAAGCCGTCAAAATGAATTATCGCGCGAACTATCTGCACTCATGGCTGAAAAGGTTTCCTATGAAACCGGCTGGCGGCAGAAATTGATGGAAGAATTACTGACGATTTCACGTGAACGGGATACCGTCAATGATCAACTGCAGAAAGCAGATCGGCGAAACAAACTGATCGTGTTGTCGTCACCAATTGATGCAGTTGTTCTTGAAATTGCGAAGTTATCTCAAGGATCAGTGGTGCAGGCCGCCGAGAAATTTTTTACGCTGGTTCCCCTGGGGGCGGAGTTGGAAGCCGAAGTTCAGATCGATTCCAAAGATGTTGGTTACCTGAAAATTAGTGATATTACGCATATCAAGTTCGATGCATATCCTTTCCAGTTGCACGGAATGCTTGAGGGGAATTTGCGTACCGTCAGCGAAGATGCTTTTCGTCTCGATGCGTCCGCTGGAGCGGGGTCGTTTTATATTTGCCGGATTAATTTTGCG